>JAUNBR010000063.1 GCA_030527015.1 Planctomycetia bacterium | reverse complement strand
CCTGCGGCGTCGTAGGTGTAGGTCGTGACGCGGTCGTTTCGGTCGGTTTTGGAAACGAGGCGACCGAGGGAGGTGTGGAGGTGGTGACACATGAATAAAGGCGTGCGGTCTCTTTCGCATCTTTGGGGGAAGAATGGAGGAGAAAGTCGCGCGCCTGGAATGGAAAAGAGTGTTTGCATGTGTTGAGTTTTATATTCTGTTTTTTTAAGTGAAGTTTTTGACTTTACCGCAAGCAGGCATTTTCCGCGAAACAAAAATGCCGGGGAAGCGGAATCTTATAGTATATCGGGTATATATTCCTGAATTTTCCAATTTTATGCAAGAATGCAAAAACTTCTTCCGCCGCTGATAATACACGTCAGATAAAGCACTTTCCGGTCTTCCCCCTACTTTGAGTTTCATTCGCTTTCAATGAGACTTTCATTTTCATCCCGTACTATTTCCCAGATCGGTCCGTTAAGTGGATTGCCGGCTTCCTCGTCGGGAAGTGAATTCTGAATAATGGTTTCGATTTGTTCGTAATATCGGCAAAATTTTTGTGACACATGCTCCGGCCAACCATGAACTTCCATACAGAATTTCAAATCAGAAAAGTGAATATGCACCTCAGACCGTGGTAACGGTTGTGTTAAGGGAATAATGCCCGCTCGAACGCTCTTTTCATGGTATGAAGGATTTATGACGCCTGCCAAATTGCTGCGAAGGGAGCTCAGTTCTGAAAGAGAAATCTTTCCTTCTTTATACTGCCGAGACTTTTGGTCTGACATCCAGATCGTATATCCATCGGACCAAATTGCATACTTTACTCCAATTCCTGGGCTCTCAATGCCGGGGTCCGAGTCGTAGAATACGATAACCGCAGGAGGTTCCTCTCGCCCATTCAATTTCACAGTAAATGCAGGGGGTAAAGGGAGTTATGCTATAGGATGGTGGCCGATACAAGTAAAAAAGAAATGTCGCAATGATACATAAAAACAATATTATATATGTTCTCTTCATGGTTTCTCATTCCGATTCTAATGCTAACCTGAAACTTTAAAAAACATTTATTTACAATGCTGTATAATTTTGCTCATATAAAAATGGATCTGACTGTCAATGTAACGTTCGCATTGGATATTTCCTGCACAGTGAGTTCTCGCTCGAGTCGCACAGTTAAGGGAAACTCGATAGGCCCGGCATTCAGTGAGATCGCTGTATTTACCATAAGCGATCATATATTCAACGCCGTCACATCCGGTTCTCTTCCAGCCATAGTCAGATACCCAAAAAGACGAGTTTTCCCAGTCTTTGATATGAGATTTTTCATGTTCTATCGTACATTGACTTATCAATTGGTGTCCTAATGTTAACGACAGTGGCTTAACATTTTCAAAAAATGAACAGGGGATAATTCTTCCCCTATAACGTGCAACCATGCCAACAATGTTTGTTCCCCGAGCCTTGTTGTTGTACAAGATATCGCATACTTGTTTGTCAGTTAAATTAGGCTGTTGTGCACGCTTTTGACAATTGCAACCACTAATGAAAAAAAGAAGTCCACTTGGATCTGAATAGGAAACAGGACTATTCTTTACATACCGATACAAATTCGTATCGTTTCCTTCAAAACCAATTGGGTCGGTGGTGAGCCAACGGCCAATGGTAGCGTCGTACCAACGGTTGATGTTGTTTTGGAGTTGCGTGGAAACGTCAAAGGCTTTGCCGGTGTAGCCAAAAAGGATTGGATTGTCGATAGAGGTACCGGTGGAATCTTTACAGGAGATGACGTTGCCGTAAGCGTCGTAAATGATGTGAGCGGGAACGACGAGGCCGGAGGACGTTTGCTGGATGATGTCGCGAATGGTGCCGAGGTGGTCGGTAAGGGACCAGAGGGTTTCGGTTCCGGAGCTGGTGATTTGCTGGTCGGCGAGAAGTTTGTCCTGATTTTGCGGAGTCCATAAATACCGATGGGTAATGACTGCATCTGTATTATCACTTAAATTTGTATCGTCGAGCTGGATGGCGGTTTGGTAAGACTCGGGGATGAAGATGGTTTTGGCGTCGGCGGTTCCGTCACCGTTGGAATCTAAAATCTTGCGAATCCAGACGTTGTTAAAGTCGTAGGCGTATTCTACGATTTGGGTGGTCGTCCACGTTTCGGTCTCGGTGTTGAATTCTTGTTGTGTGACTTTGGTGAGACGGTTGCGGTAGTCCCATTCGTACAACTCGCGGTTCGTGGAATTTTGCTTGCTGATTCGGTTGCCTTCATCGTCATAAACATATGACCAAGCACCGTCGGAAGTTAATTCGTTGTTGGTTCCGGTGGTGTAGTTGGAGCCGTTGGCGGTGACGCGGTTTCCGTTGGCGTCGTATGTGTAGGATTCGTCGGTTATTCCTGCACTGGCATAGTCGGCGGAAATGAGTTGGCCGAGGTAGTCGTAATCGTAGGTGGTGGAACCGTCGATGGAATTAAGGTACTGCACGATGTTGTTAGTTTCGTCATACGTGTAAGAATGCTGGACGATAGGAGTGCCGTCGGGTTTTTGGTGCGTGATGGAGGTGACGGCGTTGGTGGAATTATAGGTTAGGGTGGATTTCGCGATTTCGGTATAGTCTTCTTCGGAAGCGTTCCATTCGTAACGTCGGGTTTGGGTCATTAGGCCGTTGGCGTCGTGGTCGAACTCGGCGAAGATTTCGTCGGTGATGTTGCCGTGCTGGCCGATGGAGGTGGCGCGGCCGAGGTAGTCGTACGTCGTGGTGTTGGTGCGGTCGGCGGTGTTGTTGAGGGTGAGGGAGGAGGACGTTTGGCGGCCGAGGGCGTCGTAGGTGTAGGTGAATAAGGCGGTTTGGGCGTCGTAGGTGAAGGTGGTCGTGGTGGGAAGGTTGAGGTAATTATAGGTATAGGTGTAGGCGGAGGTGCCGTCGCCGGCGGTGAGGAGGTTGCCGACGAGGTCGTAGGTGTAGGTGAAGGTTTTGAGAATGGCGTCGTTTTCGTCGAGCCATTTTTCTGAGGTCAGGCGGCCTGCGGCGTCGTAGGTGTAGGTCGTGACGCGGTCGTTTCGGTCGGTTTTGGAAACGAGGCGGCCGAGGGCGTCGTAGGTGAAGTGGCGGGTGGCGTTGTTTTCGTTCGTTTCGGAGGTGAGGTTTCCTGGGGTGTTGTAGGTGTAGGAGGTGGTGTTTCCGAGGGGGTCGGTGAGGGAAAGGAGGCGGCCGAGAGGGTCGTAGGTGTAGGAGGTTGAGGAGGTGGAGGCGGCCAGGGGGATGTCGGAGGCGGTGTGGAGGTAGGCGATTTCGGAGGCGGCCAGAGCGGAGTTCCAGATGGCGACGGAACGGATTTCGCCGTCGAAAGAACGTGCCGCGTGGACGTTGGCGCCGATGACCCAGTCGGCGTTGACGGTCAGCGCGCCGGTGGCGTCGTCGGAGGAGGCGACCAGCTCGCCGTTTCGGTAAAGGTTCCATGCGGAACCGTCGTAGGTTCCGGTGAGGTGGGTCCAGGAGTTGAGATCCTCGGCGGGAATGGTGAACTCGACGAGATGGTTTGATCCGTTCCAGGAGCCGACTTGGTATTTACCGTCGTGGATTCGCAGGAAGACTTCGCGCTTCGGCGTGGCGGTGTGGCCGTGAGTGAGAATGACGCGCAGGCCGTCGGTGGACTCAGGTTTTACCCAGGCACTGAGGGTGATTTGGCCGCTGAAGTTTAAGGAGGAATCGTTTCCGAGAGTGACGGCGTCGGCAGGAGAGTCGAAGGATTGGGCGGAGTTTAGCCAGGTGGCCAGAGCGCCGGGCAGCGGGCTTGGGGAGGTTTCGCTGCGCGTGAGTTGGCCATCAAGATTGTAGGTGTAAAAGGTCGTGGCGCCGGTGGGGTCGGTCTGCGAAAGGAGTTGGCCGGCGGCGTTGTGGCGGTAAGAGGTGGTGTTTTCGGCGGCGTCGGTGATGGTCGAGACGTTGCCGAAGGTGTCGTAAGTGTAGGTGGTGGTGTGATTTAGCGCGTCGGTGGTGGAGGTGAGCTGGCTTTCGGTGTCGTAGGTGTAAAAGGTCGTGGCGCCGGTGGCGTCGGTCTGTGAAAGGAGTTGGCCGGCGAGATTGTAACGGCTGGTGGTGACGTGGTTCAGGGCGTCGGTGGTGGTGACGATTTGGTACGTGACGCCGTCGAGAATTTGCGTGGTGTAGGCGGTGGATTGCGAAGTGGATTGCGTGCCGCCGGAGTTGGAAATCGTGGTGGAAAGGGTGCGGCCGAGGGAGTCGTAGGTGTAAGAGGTGGTCGTGCCTAAAGGGTCGGTGGAGGTGATTAGTTGGCCGATGGAGTTGTAGGTGTAGAAGGTCGTGGCGCCGGTGGGGTCGGTGGAGGAGGTGAGGTTGCCCGCGAGGTCGTAGGCGGAGGTGGAGGTTTGGTTCAGAGGGTTGGTTTGCGTTAGGAGGCGTCCGGCGGCGTCGTAGGTGTAGGAGGTCGAAAGGTTGCCGGGCTGCACGATTCGCGTGAGATTTCCCAGTGCGTCGTAAGTGTAGGTCGTGGCACGATTCATCGCGTCGCGCGTGGAGAGGAGGTTGCCCAGGGCGTCGTAGGAGCGCGTTTCCAGTGTGAGGTTGTCGTTGGTGCGCGTGATGCGCGTGATGCGGTCGAATTTGTCGTAAGTGTAACGCAGAGTGACTCCGGCGGCGTCGGTCTGGGTGGCCGTGCGGCCGAGGACGTCGTAGGTCGTTTGCGAAAGGATCGCGGTCTGGGTGGCGTCGGAGATCGTCGTGGCGATTAATTTTCCTGCGGCGTTGTAGGTGTAAGACGTGACACGATTCAGGGAGTCGGTCTGGGTGGCGATTTGGCCGAACGCGTTGTACGTGTAAGTGACGCTGGAACCGGGAGACGTGACGGTGGCGAGCTGTCCTGCGGCGTTGTAGGTGGTGGTCGCGCCGTTGAGGTCGGTGGACTGCACGAGTTGGCCGAGAGAATTGTAGGCGTTTTGCGAGCTTTGGCCAGAGGCGTAGGTCGTGGAAATCAGACGGTCCAGCGCGTCGTAAGTGTAGGAGGTCGTTTGGTTTAGCGCGTTGGTGACGCTGGTCAGGCGGTGCGCGGTGTCGTAGGTGTAAGTCGTTGTGGCGGCCTGGGGAGTTCCGGCGGCGTCGGTTTGCGTCAGGAGGTTTCCGTTGGCGTCGTAGGTGTAAGCGGTTACGATTCCCAGTGCGTCGGTCTCGGTGCTCAGACGTCGATTTGCGTCGTAGGTATAGAAGGTTAAAATGTCGTTCGTTTCGGCGTTTTCCGCGCTGTCGACTTCTCCCACGACTTGGCGTACGGAGGTCGTTAAACCCGTCGTGCTGTCGAGCGTGTAGAGGGTTTGTCGGCCCAGCTGGTCGGTGTAAGTCAGGGGTTGATTAAAGGTCGCGTCGTAGGTCCACTGCTGGACGGAACCGTCGTGGTACGTGATCTGAATCAGGTTGCCGTTGAGGTCGTAATCGTAGGTCGTGTCGCGGCCATGCGCTTTGCCGTTGAGCATGACTGTCTCGGTTTCCTTCCGTAAACGGCCGTTTGCGTCGTAAAGGTAAACCGTCTCGAGACCGCTTGCCGTTTTTTGCCAGATGATGTTTCCGAAAGCGTCGTAACGGTAAGAGGTCGCGTTTGCGTAAGCGTCGGTGTTCGTTCCCACGGCGTCGGAGACCGTCGGCAGCAGAGCAGGATGGTCTGCGTCGTAGCCGGTTTGCGTCGTGTCGACGACTGCCGAAAGGAGGTAGGGATCTTGCGAAAATTGCGTGATTCCGTTGACCGTTTTGGTGGTGACTTGACCATTTAAATAAGTGTAGGCCGTCAGAGTGCCGTCGGCGTGGGTGATGGTCGAAACGCGAGCGCTGGTGCCGTCGTAAGTGAAGGTGGTCGTGGGCGTTGAAAGAGGACCGTCGGCGTCCGGGTCGGGCTGCGTGATGCGAATCAGGCGGCCTAGAGCATCGTGCGTGTAGGTCGTGACGCGGCCCGCGGCGTCGGTGACCGAGGAAAGCTTGCCCGCGGTGTAGGTAAAAGTTGTGGTGCGATTCGCGGCGTCGGTCTTCGTGGCGATTGTGCCGTCGAGATGGTAAGTCCAGGAGGTCGTTTCGTTGGTGAGATTGTCGACGCGGGTAAGAAGTTGTCCGGCAGAATTAAAGTGAAACGTTTCGCCCTGATCGGTGAGCGTGAAAGTGCCGGCGGCGTTTTGCGTGAGGGTGGAAGCGGAGGATTCGCCAGGCTCGGGCACGAAGGAGTTGTTTACCTGTGCGAACCAGACTTGCTTGCCGCAGGAACGCTGCCAGTGAATGCCGGGCTGGTCGGATGCGTTGAGATTCGTCAGGTCCAGGGACGAATTACCAGAAACGTTGATGCCCGCGCCGTAAGGACTTGCGGAGAGGTTCACGAGATTTTCGTGGCCGCTGGCGGTCTGAGTTTGCGTGGAGCCGTCGGTGAATTTATAGGTGAAGGTCATCGTCCACGCATAGCGGCCGGTGGCCAGGGAGGAGGTGTCCAGGTGCATTCCGACTGCGAATTTTTCGGAGGAGTCGAAGGTCGAGGTGTCGTAATGAACCGTTTTCGTCAGCGTTCCCATCTGGAGCGTGGCCGTCATCGTTTGCGCACCGGTGGGCAGGATGCTCTCGGCGCGGAAGGAGGTGAAACCGGTCTGTTTGGGAATCGTCAGAACATCGGACGGATCTGAAATGGAGTCGGTTCCCGAGACGATACTGGAACACGCACACGGGTCGCAGGTGGAGGGGTCGATTGGGCCCAGCGTGTCGGTGATGAACGTTAGAGAAATGACCAGGTCATCATAATCGTTGTCGGTAAAATCCTCGACGCGAATCGTGGGAAGCAGGCCTGCGTCTTGACGAATTTTGCAGTTTTCGGGAACCGTGAAATTCGGTAAAGGATCGCCGGCTTGGACGGGAATGAAAGCGATGATTTCGCCGCCGTCGCCGCCGAGCTGCGTGCCGGAGACGGTCAGAGATGTGGTGCGATTTGAGGTGTCATTTTCCATGACGGAATAAACCAGCCAGCCACTTTGGGTCAGACACTGCTGATCATTTAGGAGGTGAAACCCGTCGCCAGGAACGACAGAAAGCATTTCGCGATTTTCTAGAGACTCTAATCTTAAAGAACGATTTTGCACTCTCTTTGAGTGTGTCGTCCGTGTGCCCCCAATCCAACGATTTAGATTTCGTTTCATAGTGCACACTCCTGGATTTTGGGGGATCTGATTTTGCACCCGATGCACTGTAAAACTCCGTTTTCTGCGGCTTTAGGTGCGGCTGTTTTCGACTGAAACAAAAACCGGCTGGCCTGTGGCGGACAGGAAAAGCGGAAATAAATCGCGCATTAGGGGTGAGACGAATCGATTTTTTGTAAAAGTTTTGGTGTAAGAAAGCATTTTCTCTTTCACTTCTTCTGAGTATAAACCATCGAAACATAAATTACAAGACTTCCCACAAAAAATTTTTAACTTTTTTGAGATTTTTTTGGAAATATTTGGAAATAGTTGGAGAAATTTGGAAACTTGGGAATTTTTTTGGACTTTTTGGAGAAGCTTTGAGAAAGTTTTTGTCGCTTTTGGAATTATTTGGAAGTTTTTTTATACGGGTTTTTCTTTTATCTTGTTTCCACTTTAACTTCACGTTTTGCGCGGCTCGGAAAACACACAGGCATTTTCAGCGAAGTCTGCTCTTCTGGCAGGGAATAAAATGCTGGCCGGCCTGTCGGGGGACAGGTGCAGCGGAAATATCTGGTTCCACTTTAAATTTCAGTTTTTTGCGGCTCTTAAAGCAGGCATTTTCTGCGAAGCAGAATGCCGAGGAAGCGAAAATTTATAGTGTATCGGGTATATAATAGTGTGTCGGGTAAAATTATTTGTTTTGTGCGGCTCGGAATGTATATTCCGTGAAATAAAAATGTCGATGAAGTTTTTATATCCGATACACCACTATAAATTTTCCCTGCCCCGGTATTTTGCTTCGCGGAAAATGTCTGATTCAGAGCCGCGCAAAAGAATGGAAATTTAAGGTGGAACCAGTATAGTGCATCGGGTATAAAAAAATATACCTTCGGATAACAGGTGACTTGACGTGTAAAAGGTGGGGGGTTATGATATATGAGTGTTCCATTAAATTCACGTTTTGTAAATTCACGTTTTTTGCGGCTCGGAATGTATATTCCGTGAAAAAATGCTGGAGAATGGAAATTTATTGGTGTATGGGGTATAAAAGAGAGTCTTTTTGGTGTGTAAAAAAACTTTGGGTCTAAAAGAAGAATGGAATAAAGAATGATTCGGCGTCTTCAGGATGAACAAAATTTGTTAATTACGGGATCTCTTTTGATTATAGCGTTCGTGGCATTATCTTTTGCGCTGTACTTTACGCGCGTGTTTATGATACCGTTTATATTTTCGCTGTTTATCATCGCGATGGTTTCCCCGGTAAATTATTTTTTGGTGGTTCGCTGCCGACTTCATCGGATGGCAGGCTTTTTTGGATCGTTATTTATCGTGCTTCTAATTATTTTTGCGCTGGTGATTACCGTGCGTTTTGCATTTCACTCGGTAAAAGACGCCAGTTCAAGATTTGAAGGCTCCGTGGGGGAATTTGTGAACCGAATCGATCGGTTTTTGCTGGAGATGGACGTTTCTCCGGATTATATTAATGCGAGAAATTTACTGGAACCATTACGTCAGGAGGGGCCGGTATATTTAAAATATTTCTTGAGTCTCCTACAGTCGGTGTTTTCCGGAAGTGTTTTGGTGTTACTGTTTTCTATTTTTATATTATTGGGCCGAGATCCAAGAAAAGCGATAAATAATAAAATATATTTGGAAATTGAGCAGAGTATTCAAAAATATTTAAATATTAAATTTATCATATCTCTGGCGACAGGAATTATGGTGGGATTTACACTCTGGCTGCTGGGTCTGGAAATGTGGTTTTTATTTGGACTGCTGACGTTTATTTTGAATTTTATACCGTCACTGGGGTCAATTATTGCGACGATTCTTCCGTTACCGCTGGCGATTATTCAGCCGGGATTTACGAATCAGGGTGTATTTCTTGTGTTCCTGATCCCGGCGATTATACAGAATTTTATGGGAAATTTACTGGAACCGAAATTACAGGGAGTGGGGTTAAAACTGCATCCTGTGACGATTCTTCTTGCGCTGGGATTTTGGGGAGTGGTGTGGGGGCCGGTGGGAATGCTGCTGGCGGCTCCGATTACGGCGGCCATGCGAATTATTTTGATGGAATTTAAGATGACGGAGCCCGTGGCGGAACTGATGGCTGGACAATTATCGATAAAC
This sequence comes from Planctomycetia bacterium, assembly GCA_030527015.1. Lineage (GTDB taxonomy): Bacteria > Planctomycetota > Planctomycetia > Pirellulales > Thermoguttaceae > RGIG3701. The sequence continues at coordinate 14,761 of JAUNBR010000063.1, read as the reverse complement.
GCAGGGGATTATTCTGAAACGGAAGAGTGAACGAAAATCTGTATATGTCCGGTGCACGGTAAAATTCGTTTTGTCCGGTCACAGGCGCATTTTTGATTGGAGAATATGCCTGCGTACAGATCCGTACAAAAAAAGGAGGTGTAATATATGGGAAAAAAGTTCACAAAAGGTATTTCTTCCTTAGGGGATCTGATTCCAGATTTTATGGCGAAAACTGGAATAAATCGGACAAGAAGACAGGATGATGTGGCGGAAAAATGGCTGGAAATCGCAGCAGATTTTCGAGAAAATACGGCGTATGACGGTTTAAGACGTGGTGTACTGGAAATTTTGGTCTCGGATGCTCTGGTGATTCAAGAATTAATGTTTCGGAAAAAAGAATTTTTAGAAAAGATGCGTGAAGCTTATCCGAAAGCGAAATTTCAGGATATTCGTTTTCGTGTGGGACGGCTGAGGGAAGAGTCAGAAAGTTAAAAAATTTGGAATATGATTACTGTGTATTATAAATAAAGATACAGGAACGGAAATAAGCAAAAAGAAAAGTGAAACATTATGGCTGTAAAATCGGCGTGTGAGGGATGTGAAAAGGTGAAAAAAGTGAAATCTCTGAAGAATTTCGTTAAGGATAATTGACATTTATATGAAAGTATGGTAAAATTCTCACATTATTTTGTTCAGAATATGATACGGGAGGTAAAGTACCTGCTTTTATTTTTATACCCGATGTATTCTAGTGATCTATTTTAGATTTTCGTTTTAAAAGCTGTCGGAGCGAAAGTACCCATGTTCTTAGGGAAAACGGCTGCGTACAGAGCCAAAAAAACGGAAATTTAAAGGGGTGCCCGTATAAATTTTGTCGAAAGTGCTCAAAAAGCAGGAATATCCAGAGAAATATTTAGGATTTTACAGGGATTTCATTTTTTTGCATTTTTACAGACGTTTTAGGTCCGAGACACTATGAATTTTCGCTTTTCTTGCCTTTTGCTCCGGTGAAAATGCATGCATGAAAAGCCGCACAAAACGGATAATTTAAATTGAAACCAGTATATGTTTCGAGAAATTCATGTTTTGTGAAATGTGAAAAAAGTGAAATTTTAGAGAATCGAATATAAATAAAGAAGGTAAATTTTTCATTTTAAAATCGAATTAACAGAAATTAATAAATTGAAGGAGAGTCGGATGCAGGAAAAACCCAGTTATAAGGTGGCGGATATTTCCCTGGCGGAATGGGGACGGAAAGAAATTATGCTGGCGGAGAATGAAATGCCGGGCTTAATGGCCATGCGCCGGAAGTTTAGTGCCAGTAAACCGCTGTCAGGAGCAAGAATCGCGGGATGTCTGCATATGACGATTCAGACGGCGGTGTTAATCGAAACGCTGGTGGAGCTGGGAGCGGAAGTCACGTGGAGCAGCTGTAATAAGTTTTCCACGCAGGATCACGCGGCGGCGGCGGTCGCTGCGCGTGGCATTCCTGTGTATGCCTGGAAGGGGGAGACAGACGAGGAATATGATTGGTGTGTGGAGCAGACACTTATTTTTCCTGATGGAAAGCCTCTGAATATGATCTTGGATGACGGCGGAGATCTGACCGCGATGATTCATGGAGAAAAGTTTTCGCATCTGGCGGCGGGAATTCGTGGAATTTCGGAAGAGACCACGACGGGCGTTCATCGTCTGTATCAGATGCATGAACGTGGGGAGTTAAAGATACCGGCGATTAATGTGAATGATAGTGTGACGAAAAGTAAATTCGATAATTTATATGGGTGCCGAGAATCGCTGGCGGATGGAATTAAACGTGCCACGGACGTAATGATCGCCGGAAAAGTGGTGGTCGTGGCGGGATACGGAGATGTCGGAAAAGGCTGTGCGCACAGTATGAGATCTTATGGTGCACGCGTAATTATTACGGAAATAGATCCGATCTGTGCGCTGCAGGCGGCCATGGAAGGTTTTCAGGTGATGACCATGGAAGAAGCGGTTTCGCAGGGAAATATTTTTGTAACCACCACCGGCTGCTGTGATATTATTTTGGCGGCTCATATGGCGGAAATGCCGAATGACGCGATTATATGTAATATCGGACATTTTGACTGCGAAATAGACGTGGCGGGTCTCGAAAGTTATCCGGGAATTAAAAAGCAGCAGATTAAACCTCTGGTGGACCGATATACGTTCCCTTCAGGAAAAAGTGTTTTACTGCTGGCAGAAGGACGGCTGGTGAATCTTGGCTGCGCCACGGGGCATCCGTCTTTCGTTATGTCGAATTCTTTCACGAATCAGACTTTAGCGCAAATTGCGCTCTGGACAGAACCGGAGAAATATCCGCTGGGTGTTCATGTTTTGCCGAAACTTTTGGATGAAGAAGTGGCGCGTCTGCATTTAGAGCAGCTCGGCGTTAAACTGACCAGTTTAACGGATAAACAGGCTGCGTATCTGGGTGTGCCGAAAGAGGGACCATTTAAGCCTGAATATTATCGGTATTAAAAGACGAAGAACGGATGATACGAAAACAGGAAGGGGAAACCGTTCTTAAAGGCCGGTTTCCCAAATTTTTTGGAAAGAAGTGCAGATTTATGGTGTTCTAAGTTATTATTTATATCCGATGCACGATAAAATTCCGCTTCCCCTGTCTGCCCACATGCAGGCCGATATTTTTTGTTTCGCAGATAATGCCGGTTTTTAGAGCCGAGGCATTATAAAATTTCGCTTCTCTGGTATTTTGTTTCGCTGAAAGTGCCGGGCTTTCAGAGCCGCACAAAATGGAAATTTGAAGTAAACGCAGTATAAATTTTATAACGGCGAAATTCAGAAGCACGTGAAATTCTGGTGCGTGAGAAATTTATGGTGCACGATAAATGAAGTGGCGTGCTGGAGAGGCGCGTGTGTGGGATATGTTTTTTGAGAAACGTTAAGTGTGGTAAATTTTCCTCGAAGAAGGTGGTGGCAGGTAAAAGATCAGGGGAAAATTTTTGAGGTCAGGTTTTTTATTTTGGAAATTTTTTGATGTTTACTCGGTATCTTTTTACGTTTACGTGTTCTTCTGTCTCGGGAACTTCTTTTTCTGGGGGCGCCACGGCGCCTGTCTGGGCGCGATAATCATTTCATTCTCTTTTCGTTATTCTTGTTTTGATCGGATATGTCCGTGTGTTTTGGAAACGTAAAATTCTTTTTAAATATTTAATGAGGTAAAAATGCGAATTAATATTCTTCATGAAGGTGCACATTTTTTAGAATATGAGATACGAAAAATCGTGGAGTATGCATACCGAATTCGGGAGCTGGGACAAAATATTACCTGGGAAAATATCGGGGATCCTGTCACCATGCAGGAAGAAGTGGCGCCGTGGATAAAAAATATTGTGCAGGAACTGGTGCAAAAGAATCTTTCGTGGGGATACTGTCCGACGAAAGGAGTGCTGGCGACACGAGAATTTCTTGCCGGAGAAGTAAATAAACGTGGTGGTGTCCAGGTGACGTCTGACGATATTATCTTTTTTAACGGCGTGGCAGATGCGATCGATAAAGTGTACGAATTACTTCACCGAAATGCGCGTGTTTTGCTGCCGACACCTGTTTATTCGACACATTCTTCGAATGAAAGTAAACGCGGCGCATATCTTCCGCTGCAGTTTCGTCTGGATCCGAAAAATGGATGGCTGCCGGATATGGATGAAATCCGACGAATGATTAAATATAATCCTCAGATCGCGGGAATCGGTCTGGTGAATCCGGATAATCCCACGGGTCTGGCGTATCCGCGTGAGATTTTAGAGGAATTTGTGGAAATCGCCAGGAAGAATCGGCTATTTTTAATTGTGGATGAAATTTATATCCATATGTGCTTTCAGAAGGGAAAGACACAGCATCTTTCTGAATTTTGTGGGGATGTGCCGGGAATCGCGCTTCGGGGAATCAGTAAAGAGTATCCGTGGCCTGGTGCGCGGTGCGCGTGGATGGAAGTTTTGAATCGGCATAAAGATTCAAATTTTTCAGAATATATAGACAGTATTCTAAACGCGAAAATGCTGGAAGTGTGCGCCACGACTTTACCGCAGATGTCGATTCCTGCGGTATTCGGCGCTCCGAATTATCAGGAACATTTAAAAAATCGGGCGGAAATATTCCGTAAACGTGCTGAAGAAGCGTATGAAATTTTTAGTAAGGTGCCTGGGGTAATATGTACTCCACCTGCCGGTGCGTTTTACTTTAGTGTGGTTTTTGAAGAAGGTGTACTAAAATCTCACCAGCAGTTACCGATAAAAAATCAAGAAATTAAAAAGTATGTGGATCATTTATGTAAAAATACCACGAATGATAAGCGTTTTGCATATCAGCTTTTGGGCGCAGAGGGTATTTGTGTGGTTCCCCTGAGCGGCTTTTCCACGGATCTGGAAGGATTTCGCGTGACGTTATTAAACACGGATGATAAGAAACGCCGAGAAACTTTTTCTCGAATCGCGCAGGCCATTCAGACATTTATTCAGTCATAAAATTCGTGTGAAATTCATGGAGTTTTGTGCGGAAGTAACGTCTCTGGAATGTGAGTGTGTACTTATTTCTTTTAGTGTGTATGTGAGTTAAATTTTTTATTTTGGGTATTTTACGGAAAGATTTACGGAAGCGGAAATTTAGAAAGACAGCAGAATTCTGGAGTGTAAAAATAAAGGTTAAGTCGGAAACTGGGTAATTTTCGTACGTGAGTTATGAAAATATTTTGTTTTTTTAACATTTTTTGTTTTACTGAAAATATCCTGCTTTTATACCTGGCACACGGTAAATTTTCGTGTTCCCGGTCTGGTGACAGGCCGGCCTGTGTTTTTGCTTTACTGAAAATGCCTCTTTCAGAGCCGCGCAAAAACAGAAAGATAAAAGGAAACCGGTAAGAAAAAGCAGAAAAAAGCTGGAAAATCTTATGGTGGAGAACTGTTTTCTGGGGGAAAGTAGGGGTTCTCCGCGGGAAGAGAATATGGCCCCCTCCCCCTGTGCAGTCTGAGCAGAATAATTATAATATAATCGTGACTATTTTTTTAGTCTGCCGTAATCCATATCTGTTTTTTACCTTAAATTTTCGTTTTCGTCGGCTCTGCTCGCGGGTAACTCACATTTCGAGAAATGCTGGAGAAGAGAAAAGTTTATCGCACGGCAGATATGCGTACTTTTTATGTATATTATCGGCAGTTCGTTCCCCCATGTTATTTTTAAGGAGAGTTTATTGTGACGAAACGTTTTGTAACACTCGACGGAAATGAAGCTGCGGCTTATGTAGCGCACCGCTGTTCTGAAGTGATGGCGATTTATCCGATTACCCCGTCCTCCACGCTGGGAGAATGGGCGGATGAGTGGGCAGCTAAAGGAGTTCCGAATATTTTCGGTACGGTTCCTCACGTCATGGAAATGCAGAGTGAAGCGGGAGCGGCAGGTGCCGTGCATGGTTCACTGCAGGGTGGTGCTCTGACCAGTACGTTTACTGCCAGTCAGGGATTATTGCTGATGATTCCGAATATGTTTAAAATCGCGGGAGAGCTGACTCCGGCGGTGTTTCATGTAACTGCGCGCGCTGTGGCGACACATGCGCTTTCGATTTTTGGCGATCATAGTGACGTAATGGCATGTCGGTCCACAGGATGGGCCATGCTGGCCAGCGGTTCCGTTCAGGAAGCACAGGATATGGCGATGATCGCACATGCTGCGACACTTAAAGCGCGTGTTCCATTTTTACATTATTATGATGGTTTTCGTATTTCTCATGAAATTAATACGATCGATCAGATGACGGAAGACGAAATTCGTCAGATGATTCCCATGGAACAGGTGGAGGCGTTTCGTGCCCGCGCGCTGAACCCGAATAAACCTGTGATTCGTGGAACGGCGCAGAATCCGGACGTATTTTTCCAGGCACGTGAAGCCGGTAATCGTTTTTATAATGCGGTTCCGGAAGTGACTCAGGAAGTAATGAATGATTTCGCGAAAGTGACTGGCCGGCAGTATCATCTTTTTGATTATATCGGCGCGCCAGACGCGGAGCATGTGGTCGTGGCCATGTGCAGTGGATGTGGCGTGGTGGGAGAAGCCGTTCAGCGTCTGGTGGCGGAAGGCGAAAAAGTGGGTGTTTTGGCGGTGCGTCTGTACCGGCCTTTTGATGCGAAAGCTTTTGTGGATGTGATTCCTGCCAGCTGTAAACGGATTTCTGTTTTGGATCGTACGAAAGAGCCCGGCGCACTGGGTGAGCCGCTGTATCAGGACGTGGTGACTGCTTTGGCTGAAACTGGTCGTGCGAAAATTGAAGTTTTTGGTGGCCGGTATGGACTTTCCAGTAAAGAGTTTACGCCCGCCATGGCGAAGGCTGTTTTTGATGATCTGAAGAATCCTGCTCCGAAAAAGCATTTTACGGTGGGAATCGAAGATGATGTGACGAATCTCAGTTTACCATATGATTCCAGCTGGTCCACGGAAGCGGCGGATGTTACCCGTGCGCTGTTTTATGGGCTGGGGTCTGACGGAACGGTCGGCGCCAATAAAAACTCTGTAAAAATTGTGTCGAATTATACCACACTTTCGGCTCAGGGATATTTTGAGTATGATTCGAAAAAAGCTGGTTCCATTACGAAATCTCATCTGCGATTTAGTCCTCGCCCGATTTTAGGATCTTATCTGGTTTCCAGTGCGAATTTTATCGCCTGTCACCAGTGGGAATTTATAAATCAGATCGACATGCTGGCGTCTGCGGAAAAGGGAGCCACGTTCCTCATTAACTGTCCTTATGGGCCGGAGGAAATGTGGGATCATCTGCCGCGCAGCGTGCAGCAGGATATTATAGCGAAAGAGATTCGCGTATGGGTGGTGGACGCGAATGCTGTGGCCGCCGCCACGGGTATGGGCCGCCGTACGAACACCATTCTTCAGGCATGTTTCTTTGCGCTGGGGAAAGTTGGTGGAATGTCTTCAGAGGAAGCGATCGGCCACATTAAAGAATACATCAAGAAGAGTTATTCTCGGAAGGGTGAAGATGTGGTTCAGAAAAATTACGCGGCGGTGGATGCTTCTCTGGACGGGCTGAAAGAAGTTCAGGTTCCGGGTAAAGTTACCTCCACTTTTGAGCGTCGTCCGGGCGTTATCGGGGAAGCGGATGCTTTCGTGACGAATGTTTTGGGCACGATCATGGAAGGGAACGGAAACAGTCTGAAAGTTAGTGATTTCGCGACCGTTTCACCGGACGGTACTTTCCCCACGGGTACGACTCAGTATGAGAAACGCTGTATCGCGCTGAATGTTCCCATCTGGGATCCGGATGTCTGCCTGCAGTGTGGTATGTGTTCTCTGGTGTGTCCGCACGCCGCGATTCGCATGAAGATTTATGAGCCGGAGCTTTTGGCTTCTGCGCCGGAATCTTTCCGCAGCACGGACTGTAAGGCGAAGGAATTTCCCGGCACGAAATTTACGGTTCAGGTATATCCTGAAGACTGCACGGGCTGTGGTCTGTGTGTGAATGTATGTCCGGGCAAAAATAAGCAGGAAGAAGGCAAAAAAGCCATTAATATGACACCGATTCTGGATGTAATTGACGAGGAAAAGCCGAATCAGGCATTTTTCCATAATCTTCCGGATATGGAACGTTCGAAAGTGAATCCGAAAACGATTAAGGGTTCTCAGTTATTACTTCCGCTGTTCGAGTTCTCGGGTGCCTGCGCCGGATGTGGTGAAACACCTTACATTAAACTGATCACTCAGCTTTTTGGTGATCGGATGATGATCGGAAATGCCACCGGGTGTTCGTCTATTTATGGCGGTAACCTGCCCAGTACGCCGTACTGCAAAAATGCGGAAGGTCGGGGACCTGCGTGGTCGAACTCTCTCTTCGAGGATAATGCAGAATTCGCGCTGGGAATGCGTCTTGCCGCGGATCAGCAGAAGCAGTATATTTCGGAGAAAATAGAAGCATGTAAGGATAAAATCGGAGCGGAGCTGGTGGACGCGCTTCTGACGAATCCTCAGAATACGGAAGAGGAAATTTCCACACAGCGCGCGAATGTCGCGAAACTGAATGAGATTCTCGCAGCCTGTGATTGTGAAAAAGCGAAATCGCTGATTGAGTCGACCACTTATTTAATTCGTCGCAGCGTCTGGGCCTTCGGTGGTGACGGCTGGGCGTATGATATCGGGTATGGCGGACTGGATCACGTGATGGCCTCTGGTAAAAATGTGAATGTTTTAGTTCTGGATACGGAAGTATATTCGAACACCGGTGGGCAGGCTTCAAAATCCACTCCGCGCGGAAGTGTCGCGAAATTTGCTGCTGGCGGAAAGCGTTCACGGAAAAAGGATCTCGGTCTGATGGCTGCATCTTATGGAAACGTATATGTAGGACAGATCGCGCTGGGGGCGAATCCCATGCATGCCATTAAAGTGATCGCGGAAGCGGAAGCGCATAATGGACCTTCGCTGATTATCGCCTATTCACACTGCATTAACCACGGAATCGACATGGTTAAAGGACTGGAACTGCAGAAGGAAGCCGTGGCCTGTGGTTACTGGCCGTTATATCATTATGATCCTTCTCTGAAGACGCCGTTCGTACTGGACAGTAAGGAACCGAAAGGTACGTTCCAGGAATTTGCGTCGAAGCAGAACCGTTATAATTCGCTGAAGCTGATGAATCCGCCGGAAGAGGTGGCGCAATTATTGGCGGAGGGTCAGGAAGATATTACTGATCGTTTCCATTATTATCAGCAGTTATCGAAAGTAGAACGTGATCCAGAGCAGGAATAATTTTTCTGAACTGAAAGATTTATATGAAGCAGGGGGTGAAAATCTCCTGCTTTTTTTATGTATACCGGTTTCACATTAAATTCTGTTTTGTGTGGCTCTGAACGCAGGCATTTTAGCGAACTAAAAAGCCCGAGAAGCGGAAATTTATGTGTATCGGGTATATAAAGTAAGAGTCAGAGTATATGGATCATGGTGTGTGGCGTATCCCAAGAATCGGGCGTGAGTGCGCTGCCTTACGAAAAGCGCGGTGTGTAAAGTAGAGCGGAGGGCGTCAGAACTGGAAAGCGTGTTTTGCGGGGAACGCGTGGGAGAATCGAGAAATGGTGTGCCGGCGTGTGAGAGGGTATGATGCATCATGAGGAAAAGAGAGGACGCGCGGTGTGTAAAGTGGAGTGGAGAAGCGCCAGAACTGGAAAGCATGTTTTGCGTGGAACGCGTGGGAGAATCGAGAGATGGTGTGCCGGCGTGTGAGAGGGTATGATGCCTCATGAGGAAAAGAGAGGACGCGTGGTGTGTAAAGTGGAGTGGAGAAGCGCCAGAACTGGAAAGCGTGTTTTGCTGGGAACGCTGGGAGAATCGCGAGATGGTGTGCCGAGGTGTGAGAGGGTATGGTGCATCATGAGGAAAAGAGAGAGGATGCGCGGTGTTATTTTATGCCTGATGCACGATAAAATTCACTTCTCCGCATTTTTGCTTCGCTAAAAATACCCGTGCTTTTATGTCGCATAAAATGGAAATTTAAATGAGAATCTGAGATATACCATGAAACCGGACGTCTGATGCGTATGTGCCTGAGACAGGATAAAATTCGTTTTCTCTGTCTGCCGACAGGTCAGTTTTTTGTTTTTCTGAAAATATCCTGGTGTTCAGAACCACATAAACGAGAATGAAGGCGGGATCTGCATGAAGTCCACGAAAGGGGAGGCCAGCACCGGGAAACAGGTAAATTTTTATCGCGTGACCTGCACGAGCCGTGTTTTATTCTCCTTTTAAATATTCCATCAGGCTTTCGAATTCCGCGTGATTTCTAAAGAAAATTTCTAATTTTCCTTTTCCGCCAGACTGAGAGGTCAGCTTCACTTTTAAGCCGAACGCTTCACGTAACTGCTGTTCCAGATCTAAAATATGACTGTTTTTTTTCTTAAGGCGTGACGATTTTTCCGGCGCGGCGATTTCTTTAATGGAAGCCTTTCGGGAACGTGGAACAGCGTCCGTAATGGAAGAGGCGTCTGACGTCAGAGAATCCCGATTTCCTTTTAGCCATTCTGTAATGATGGTTTCGGTCTGGCGTACGCTGAGTCCTTCCGCTTTAATTCTCTCGACCATTTCCATCTGAGTTTCGGTGTCTTCCAGAGGAAGGACTGCCCGGGCATGTCCCTGTGAAAGTTCCCCACGACGAACGATATTTTGTATTTCCAGAGGTAAAGACAGAAGCCTTACAAAATTCGCGATCGTCGATCGGTCTACATTTAGCCGTTTCGCGAGTTCTTCCTGTTTACAGTCATGTCGCTGGAGATAATCCTGAAAAGAAATCGCTTTTTCGATCGGATTCAGGTCTTTCCTCTGAAGATTCTCGATTAAGGCCAGCTCGGCCATGTCCCGGTCTGAGGCGTCCATGATCGTGGCGGGAATATATTCCCAGTGTAAGCGCAGCGCAGCACGTAAACGCCGTTCTCCCGCGATAACTTCATAACCTGTTTTGGTTTTCCGGACGACGATCGCCTGCAGCAGACCGTGTGTTTTCATACTGTCGGCCAGTGACTGAATGTCTTTTTTGTCGAATTCCTCTCGTGGCTGCCAGGGATTCGGATGAATTTCGGAGGTGGGCAGTAACAAAAATGAGGAAGCTGGCTCTTCTTCCTGCGCGGGCGCCGAAAGATCGATTCCATGTTCACTGGCACTCTGAAAGGGTGAATTCAGCGTAAAAGTGTTTTTTTGTAAATCGTCATTCTGTTTTTGCGTGGCGTTTTTCTTGGCCGGCATGTCTGGTTCCAGCGAAATATTTTTCTGCGCCGGTGTCTGTTTCATTTCCGGAGCCATTTTCGGATCTATTTCCGCAGCATGTTTTTTAGGTATACTGGGGATAATCGTGTCCTCTGTTCCAGATTCTGCCTGCACAGATCCGTACTGTTTTGCAGGAGCCGTATGCGTTTCATGAAACTCTTTCTGGAGTTCCGTCATGCCGGGAAGTGAAAAAGTGCTGTCCTGCACATCCGGAGTGTATGGCGTCTGAAGCATCTCTCCCTGAATCAGAGGACTGGCAGATGCGTTTAAAAGTGCGCTTAAACCACGTCCGAGACGTTTTTTGTCTTTACTCATTTTCGATTACCTCCATACATAATTCGATATATGCTCTGGCTGCCCGGCTGCGTGGGGCATATTCCAGAACGGGCTGGCCGTAACTTGACGCTTCCGAAATGCTCACGTCTCTGGGAATGACGGTCTGATACACGATTTCCCCAAAAAATTCCCTTACTTCCGATTCCACTTCATGGGTTAATTCCAGACCCGGATCCACCATGGTCAGTAAAATTCCACTAAACTCCAGTTTTACCTCAGAATCTTCCATGACTGATTTTATCAGCTGAATCATCTGCGTCAGACCCTCCATGGCGAAATATTCACACTGTATCGGCATCAAAACTTCATTCGCACAGGCCAGTGCAGAACGGGTTAATTGCCCAAGAGATGGAGGTGAATCGATAAATACATAATCGAAAGCGTTCGTTCCCACGGACAGCTGCTCCCTGAGTCGCCGCGCCTGCTGATCATCATTTCCCGTCAGTGTGGTAATGTCCGCAAAACTCCTGCATCCAGGAAGCAAAAACAGATTTTCCCAGTCCGTACGGAAAATGGAATCACTCCATCCAGTTCCCGTCACCAGCGGATGACGTAATAACGGGCTTCCTCCCAGGCCGGATGTGGCATTACACTGGGGATCCAGATCGATGATTAATGTTTTGTAACCGGCGCGGCCAAGTCCTGCTCCCAAATTAATCGCGGTGGATGTTTTTCCCACTCCCCCTTTCTGATTCGCGATACAGAAAATACGTGCCACGGGTGACCTTTCTTCTTTTATTTATATGAATTTTCCCTGAAATTTTCTTTTGGTGCGGCTCTGCCTGCGGATATTTCCTGCGAAGCAAAAATACCGGGGAAGCGGAATTTCATAGTGCATCGGATATAAAATTACTGGTTCCACTTTAAAATTTCGTTTTGTGCGGTTCTGAAAGCAGGCATTTCCTGCGAAGCAAAAATACCGGGGAAGCGGAATTTCATAGTGCATCGGGTACAAAAAATGCCGAAAAGCGAATTTTATTGTGTTTCAGATGTAAAAGTGAACGCAGTATATATAATAATGACAAAAAAGTAAAGAGAAAAAATAAATTTTCGCAGACAAAAAAACATGAACCGCGAAAATTCGTTTTTCCTCTTTACGGAACGAGTATATGAGTTTTACGTAAAATTTAAGCCTGTACGATAACTGTAACCGAGTATTTCAGTGAATGTATCCTGTTTTTATTTTAAATTTCCGTTTTTTTCTGCTCTGAAATCCGGCATTTTCAGCGAAGCAAGAATACCGGAGAAGCGGGAAATTTATCGTGTATCGGGTAACTAATAAATTCTCAAAAACTTTTATTCCACGGAACGGAAAACCAGACCGCTGAGGAGTTTTGGATAAAAATAGGTACTTTTTTGTGGCATTCGTTCATTCTGTAAACATAAAGTCGTGATGTCCTGAACTGTCGCGGGCATTACCAGCGCGGCCAGGGGATAATTTCCCGTTTTTATGCCGTCTGTAAGTTCCGACACCAGGTGGACATATGTCGGTTTCGGGGCGGTGCTCTGTTCCAGTAATGTATCGATAATCAGACGATGTAAAATACTGACACCCAGTTCACGCCATTCTTCGGTATGTTCCTCCGCGATTCCTTTTTCCGCGAGTTTTTCTTTTCCCGCGGGAGTAACCGTACAGAGCGTCCAGCGATCATCTTTTTTTGTATAAAGTCCGATAATTCCCTGCTGGTTTCTCGTTTCGAGATCTTCCCATATTTCTTCCGCCGCATCCGCTCCTGTTCCGGCATCCTGAAATGTGAAAAATCCCTCCAGTTTCGTTTTTAGTTCTTCTGCAGTCATTTCTGGAATGCCTGGGAAAAGCCGGTGCGTGGGAAGCACCACCAGGCCTGCATCATCCATGGAAATAAACATGGTGAGCACATAATGTGCTGGATGGTCTTTCGAAATTCCCTGCTGCCGAAGATGATCCAGATAATTACAGGCGGTCTCATATCGGTGATGGCCGTCTGCGATAAAAAGAGGCTTTTTCCCAATTTTTTCCTGTACCTGCGCGATGACACTCAGATCGGTGATAATCCAGACGCGATGAATTACTCCCAGGTGATCGGTCGCCTCCAGGGGTGTTTCTCCGAGGATCGCGTTTTCCAGAATATTCTGTACTTCTGACGTCTGGTCCGGATAAAGGCCAAAAATCTGGCTTAACTGCGTTTTTGTAACCGTCGTCAGCATGAGTCGGTCTATTTTCGCGGCGGAATGCGTCTGTTCGTGTGGAAACACGCAGCCCTGACCGAAGCGCTGAACTTCCAGACCCGCCATGAAACCTTTTCGTGTATAGGTGGAGCCTGCATATTCAAAAATCTGATGATACACATAAATCGCCGGCTGGGATTCCGTAAATAGAATTCCCTCCGACTGCCACCGTTTCAAAAGAGATTTCGCACGGGTATATTTATTATTCTGCTCATCATCTCCCGGTTCTTCCTGATTCAGAATAAGTCGGACCGCATTATTCGGATGTTTTTCATAAAGTTCCTGCTGAAGTTCTTGTCCGATCACGTCGTACGGTGGCGCCACGACTTCACTCAGAGACCCGACTTTTCCAAGATGATAGCGTATTCCGAAAATTGGCTGAATATTTGGCATTTTAAACAGTTCCTTCTGTTAAACAGATAAATTATATAAATTCTGATACTATATTTAAATTTTCACTTTCTTATCCGTTACTGCCCGACCGGTATTTTGGTTTTGATATACTGGTTCCACTTTCAATTTTCTTTTTCTGTGGTTCTGAAAGCAGGCATTTTCCGCTAATTGTAACATAAAGACGGGCAATTGTCAAGCGAATACTATTATTCTGGCACCGCACCGTGACACAGTATAGTGTATGGAAGAATACCGGACGTATTATAAATTTCCATTTAATGCGCTTCCGAAAGCCGCGTTTTCATCGAGCAAAATGCCTGCGAAGCTCCCGGAAAAATCGCCGACTGACGTTCCTGATGTTTTGATTTCCCCGGAGCCGTGGACGAAGGACGCAGTCCGCAGTCCCGGAAGAAGTGCCGAAGGACGTTTCGCCGTGTTTTGATTTCCCCGGAGCCGTGGACGAAGGACGCAGTCCGCAGTCCCGGACGAATCGCCGCCCGACGTTCCGCCGTGTTTCGATTTTCCCGGAGCCGTGGACGGAGCGTAAGCGCAGTCCCGGAAGAAGTGCCGGAAGACGTTCCCGATGTTTCGATTTTCCCGGAGCCGTGGACGGAGCGCAAGCGCAGTCCCGGAAGAATCGCCGGAGGGCGTTCCCGATGTTTCGATTTTCCGTGGAGCCGTGGACGGAGCGCAAGCGTAGTCCCGGAAGAAGTGCCGCCCGACGTTCCGCCGTGTTTCGATTTCCCCGGAGCCGTGGACGAAGGACGCAGTCCGCAGTCCCGGAAGAATCGCCGGAGGACGTTTCGCCATATTTTGATTTTCCGTGGAGCCGAGGACGGAGCGCAAGCGTAGTCCCGGATGAATCGCCGGAGGACGTTTCGCCATATTTTGATTTTCCGTGGAGCCGTGGACGGAGCGCAAGCGCAGTCCCGGAAGAAGTGCCGCCCGACGTTCCATTTCCCCCGTCCCCACCCTGACGGACGTACTGGGAGGGAGAGCACTCTTGCTCTCCGGAACCCTCTCTCCCCGCCGGCGCGCGTCCCTCCTTCCC
>JAUNBR010000062.1:22252-24757 GCA_030527015.1 Planctomycetia bacterium | reverse complement strand
AAAGCCTGCTTTCAGAGCCGCACAAAACGAAATTTTAAATTGGAACCAGTATATTTTGCTGAAAATATCTGCTTTCCTGGAAGCGGAAAAGTTAAACTAAAAAGAAATCGGAATCATAAATGACTGAAATTTATATGGAAAAAAAAAGTTTGCCCAGGCTGGTGATTACGTTCGGTGATCCGGCTGGAATCGGCCCGGAACTGTGCTGGATGCTTTTACAGGATCCAGATATTTTAAAAATTTGTGAACCCGTCGTGCTGGGTGAATCGGAAATCCTCTTGGATGCTGCGAATTCTATGAATCCGCAGCATATTCCTGAAAATCAGCAGCTTATACAAAAATGGATGGCATCAGGGCTTTTTCTGAATATGGGCTTTATTCATTCCGAAGATTTTTCTCCAGGTACGGTTAATCGGAACTGTGGTCTGGCCGCGTATCGGTATATAAAAGAGGCGATTCGGATGTGTAAAACAGGAACAGCGGATGCGCTGGTTACCGCTCCGATTCATAAAGAAGCATTTCATTTGGCGGACGTACCTTTCGTGGGGCATACAGAAATTCTTGTGGCGGAGACGGGGGCACAGGCACATGTGATGATGCTTACCTCGCCTGAGATTACAGCTGCGCTGGTGACGGCACATGTCGGTTATACTCATGTACCTGAAAATTTGACAGTGATGCGCGTTCTGGAGACGATTCTTTTAACTGCGGATGCCATGAGGCGTATTCGTGGACGAAAAAATGTATGTTTAACCGTCTGTGGTCTGAATCCCCACGCAGGAGAACATGGGCTTTTCGGAAATCGAGAAGAAGAAGAAATTATTTTGCCTGCCATGAAAATGGCAGAAAATTTACAGCCGGAGGGGCTTACTCTGATCGGGCCTGTTCCCCCGGATACCGCGTTTATTGAGGCACGACGAAAAGTGACGGATGCATATGTCTGTATGACCCATGATCAGGGTCTGATCCCTCTGAAAACACTGGCTTTTGATTCGGCGGTGAATGTTACGCTGGGCCTGACCATAATTCGTACTTCGGTGGATCATGGTACCGCGATGGATATCGCACGGAAGGGAAAGGCTTCTGTGGAAAGCCTAAAAGAGGCGGTCCGACTGGCGGTTCGACTGACCGGGACCGTAAATGTTATTTCTTGAACCTGGCGAGAAAACTTTCATGATGTGATTTTATCACTGGTTCCCACTTTATACTGGTTCCACTTTAAATTTCCATTTTGTACGGCTCTAAAAACAGGCATTTCAGCGAAACAAAAATGCAGGAGAAGCGGAATTTTATAGTGTATCGGGTATAAACGCAGGAAGAAAGAAAATTTATGGTACATCGATTATAAAAATAAAAAACCGGTCTTAAAAAAGTCCGGTTTTTTCATTTTACAGGAGAGAAAATTTTATATGTTATCCATTCTTTCGGCGCCGGTGAACGATGAATCCCAGCCCTAAAAGACCGATAACCATCATGACCATGGTCGCGGGTTCCGGTACTTCCTCTGGATCTGTGTTAAATGTATATTCAAAAGGAATCGCACCGTTAATAGCTCCCATCGGAAACCACGTGAAGTTTATTGGAATACTTCCTGATAAGGAGAAGTTTCCATTTCCATCTAAGTCAGCAGAAAGCTTTGCAATTAATTTATTCAAATCGTTATCTGTGTCCGTTTTAGACTCGTTTAAAAGTAAATCACTAGAATTACTGTCAGATCCGGTGTTAAAATGAAACTTTTGGCTTCCGGTGATACTCATATCCATGGCATAAACTGCGATATAGGAATTATGGTCTTCTACTGTGGGAGTGAGATTATAATAAGCGCTGGGATCTACACCAGCTTCAACTACCGTAGAATTAAATTCCAATTCATGCTTCTGAAGTACCTCTTCCAGTACACTAGAAAGTGTCATCCTCTCCACGACATCTGTTGTATCAGGGTCATCGGTAATATCTTTAATGGAAATTGATTTTAATGTCGTAGTATCTCCTACTACATCAAGAGTTACGCGATATTCCAGAGTACCATTTATATTTGTTTCACTTGGTATAACTGTTACATCTCCGGCAGTAACTTGTGCGACAAGATTCTTATAATTCTGAGTAAAAGTGTACGTAAGAATTTTTGCGTGTGCAAAAGACGCACTAAATATTAATATGAAACAAAATAAACTTAAAATAAACTTTTTCATGGTACTCTCTCCTGAATTTAAAATGCTGATGAGTTCAACATATAATATTTCTTATGATCAGTATTAATTTTACCTTTGAATAAAATATTAATGAATGTTATTCAAAATAAATATTTTTTATAGCTCAAAAAACTATAAAAAGAAAAGTAAATGTGAATGTAAAATAAGTAACTCCACAGTGATTAACTAGATTTTACCATGGATGTAAAATATTTACAAGTATTTTTTATCTAAAAAAATAAAATTTTACCAAAAAAATAAAAAAAAGAATAAAAAAAATCAAAAAATTCAGGAGCAGGGGATTTAAAAAGAG
>JAUNBR010000062.1:0-22242 GCA_030527015.1 Planctomycetia bacterium | reverse complement strand
TAAATATTTAAAAGTTTATTTTATCTAAAAAAATAAATTTTTTACAAAAAATTAAAAAAAATAATAATAAAAAGAAGAAAAAAACATTCTGAATAAAGATAAAAAATCAAAAAAGGTGAAATTTTAAGTAAAAGTAAGCATCCTATGGATTATTTTTGAGATTTCCCGCCATTTATTTGAGGAGGCACGTGAAATTTATCCTGGTTCCACTTTAAATTTCCGTTTTATGCGGCTCTGAAAGCCGGCGTTTTCAGCGAAACAAAATGCTGAGGAAGCGGAATTTTATAGTGCATCGGGTATAACATTTCAGGCATGTAAATATTCATGTACATTTTACTCTCGACGCACTATAAATGTTCAGTAAAGTTAAATATAAATATTTTATAAAATTAAGATAAATATAATGTCTCGTAAATTTTAAAAAATAAGGTCAGTAAAAATCTGAGTGTTATAAATCAAAATATCAATATATTTGTTAAAATGGTTAAAATCAGAAGATTTTAGCGCAGCCTTAAAATTTTGTATACTAGAATTATGTGTAAAATCGATATAACATGTATAATACAAAAAGTTATAGTATGTTTACATAAGAAAGGGCATAAATCATGTGTCGATTTTTACAGAAATTTATGGTATTTATAATAATTGGTGCGTGGAGTTTTTTTTTGTGGGATTTTGATCGTGGGCTTTATGCTGCGCAGGAAGGAGAAAATGCAGTTTTTTCGGGACAGGGCGTTCAAAATGAGAGAAAATGGCGTATGGAGGAGCTGGAGGAAATGGCACTTCAGCAGAATCCGACGATTCATGCGTCCCGGCAGCGAGTGAAGGTTTTAGAGGGCAGGTGGATTCAGGAAGGAGTGCGTCCGAATCCTGAAATTGGCTGGATGGCTGATGATATGAGTTCACACAGCGGGGCAGGGAAGCAGGGGTTTACGTTTTCGCAGGAAATTGTGACTGGTCATAAATTGGAACACGCACAGAATGTGGTTTTTCAGGAAATACAGGTGGCGAAAGAAGATCTGGAATCACAAAAGTTAAAGGTGATTACGGATGTGCGCAGGGCGGTTTATCGATATTTAACATTAGAGCGGAAAATGCGTCTTTATGAAGAATTGGATAAAGTGACCAGGGAGGCGTATCGGATCGCGGAGGCTTTATATAAAAGGGGGGAGGTTTCGTTGACGGATGTTTTGAGCCTGGGTGTGGAAGCGGAAAAATTAAGTGTTTTGTTTATTACGTCAAAAAATGATGTAAGTGCGGCATGGCGAGAATTGGCGTGTGTGCTGGGGAATCCGGAGATGCCACCGGTTCCGCTGGAAGTAAAGTTAGAAATGTCGCCGGTGGAAAATAGTTGGGAGACGTTCATGGAGACTCTGGCGCAGACCAGTCCTGAAATTCGTGCGGCGGCGGGAAAAATTCAGCGTGCGAAAAGGAATTATGAACTGGAGGTGGCGAAGAATTCATCGAATGTTTCTGTGGAGGGGACGGTCGCGTATTCCACAGAGGAAAAAGTGGTGGAGGCTGGAGTCGGGGTCAGTATTCCATTACGTATTCGAGACAGAAATCAGGGAAATATCGCGTCCGCAGGTTCGGAAGTGAAAGTAGCGGAGAAGGAGTATGAGCAGGTATTACTTCAGGTACAGATGCGTTTTGTAGAAACATACAGAAATTTTGAGAATGCTAGAAAATCTGTTTTGCAGTATCAGGAAAAGATTTTACCGCGGGCCACACAGGTTTTAGAGATTACGAAAACAGGGTACCAGCAGGGAGAGCTGGGATATTTGGATGTTCTTAGCGCTCAGCAGCAGTATATGACCACGTATATAGAGTATATAGATAATTTAAACAATTATTGGGGAAGTGCTGCGCTGCTGGAAGGAAAACTGCTTTCGGGATGTCTGCAGTAATGAAATTTATGGACTGGCTGGGCAGAGGTGTCTTGCGTAAAAAGTGGAATTATGTTCGGGTGCGAGTTCCTGAAAAACCATGGTAAAAAATAAGTGAAAGATTATCAGATACCCCCCTTGCCCGGAATGGAAGACCAGGTATAATAGAAATCGTCTTTTTATTTAGAGAAGACTCTCGGCGCGTGATTTCCATTTTCTGATGTTTCGTGTTATAGGAATTATTTTTTCCAGTGCGGATTTTTAGGCGTGGAAAACGAAGCGTGAAATGAAGCCCTGGCCCGAGATAAAGATGTTATTACGGTACGCAGAATAAAAATTTTTGTTTGATATATACGATTTTTACTTTAATTTTGAATCCAGGTATTTCGTGCTGTCTGGAATACCAGTTTTTGTGGTCGCGCAGAACGGAAATTTAAAGTAGAGTCGGCGTGCGAAATTTATATATAATGTAACATTACATGAGAGTAATGAGATAAAAGGAATCAGGACAGAAGAAGGATTTATGTAACAGATGACAAGTAAAAGAATGACGAAAAAACAGATTATAGAGCAGCATAAACGCGCAGACAGTGATACTGGAAGTTCAGAAGTGCAAATTGCGTTACTGACGGACAGGATTAATCATCTGACGGAGCATATGAAACTACACAAAAAGGATTTTGCCTGTCGGCGTGGTTTAATGCGCATGGTAAGTCAGAGACGTGGACTTTTGGATTATCTGAAAGAGGTGAGTCCTCAGCGTTATCTGGATATAATTCAAAAATTGAACATTCGTAAGTAAACGAAATGCGAAATCCCCGGGTTTTCCGGGGTTTTTTATAATGTATCGGAAGAACGTTTGTCGGTCGTGGGAGATAAGTTTTTGTTTTTCAGAGTTTTAGTCTGAGATATTATAATATTTTGCTTTTTTTATTTTTTGATGTATGAAATATTTATCTTTATCGTAACAGAAGAGGTATAAGATTTCATTTTCAGTTTATCTTTTACTTTAAGGAAAACGCTGACTTTTCATATCTATGAAAAATGAAAAGTTAAGGTGAAATTAGTATAAGTCAGTACAAAATAAAAAAACAGAATTAAGTATGTCATGTTTTATGCCTGACATACTATAAATTTCCTCTTCCTCGGCATTTTGTTTCGCGAAAATGCCTGTTTACAGAGCCGCGCAAAACGGAAATTGAAAGTGGAGCCAGTGTAAGGAAATTTATTTTTCGGAATGGGCACAGCATTTCGTGTGGTATGATTTATCTCACGTATATGCAGGCAGGGAAGCGTGAAGGGTGATAATAATTTCACAGTATGTCGGGAAAAGTGGAAAATTTAAAATTAAGTTGGCAAATTGTGTTAAGAATGTAAATATAAGTAGATTGAGTTAAGAATGTGAGGAAGGATAAATTTATGTCGGAAATGTCAAAAAAGATTCGAGTGGAAAAGAAAATAGGAAATCAGATTTTATATTTTGAGACAGGGGAACTCGCGAAACAGGCAGGCGGAAGTGTTTTAATCGGTTATGGGGATACGGTGGTTTTAGTTGCGGCCACGGCGGGGAATGCGAATCCCGGTCAAGATTTTTTTCCGCTGACGTGTGATTATAGAGAGCGAGTGGCGGCGGCAGGAAAGTTTCCTGGAGGTTTTTTGAAGCGAGAAGGGCGGCCTACACTGAAGGAAACCCTTACTTCACGGTTAATTGATCGTCCGATTCGGCCTCTGTTTCCGAAATGGTTTAAGAATGAGGTTCAGGTAATTTGTACGGTTTTGGCCAGTGATCGGCAGCATGATGGTGATATGCTGGCGATGAATGGGGCCAGCGCAGCTCTGAGTATTTCGCCGGTTCCGTTCGGGGGGCCGATCAGTTCCGTGCGTTTAGCGTGTGTGGAACAGCAGCTGATTCCGTTTCCCACTCAGGATGAACTGGATGAAAGTGATCTGGATCTGGTGATTTCAGGTAATGATGATTCGATTCTTATGATAGAGGGTTTTGCCCGTGAAATGCCGGAAGAATTAATGGAACAGGCGATCGCTGAAGCCCATGTGTGTATTCGTGAGATTAACGCGTTACAGAAAGAGTTTATTGAAAAAGTTCAGCCTGCGAAAATGGATTATGCATGTCCGGAAGATGACGGACTGTATGAGAAAGTTTCGGAAAAATATTATGATGAATTTTATGCAGCGAAACATACCGAGGGAAAATTGGCGCGGGCAGAAGCGGTGGAGGCTCTGAAGGCAAAAATCGTGGCGGATTTTATTCCGGAGGAAAATGCGGAAAATGGAATTTGTCCGAAACGTCTGGAAGAGGTGCTGCATGATCTGGAAAGTCGCGTGGTACGAGACCAGATCTTGGCGGGGAATCGGCCAGACGGGCGTGGTCTGAAGGAAATTCGAAAAATAGAATGTAAGGTGGGGGTTTTGCCGCGGGTTCATGGTTCGGCGGTGTTCCAGAGAGGAGAAACGCAGGCGTTAATTACGGTTACTCTGGGTACGACACGTGACGAGCAGCGTGTGGATGGGCTTTTTGATGAATACTCGAAAAAGTTTATGCTGGATTATTATTTCCCTCCGTTTTCCGTGGGAGAGTGTCGCCGGCTGGGCAGCCCAGGACGGCGAGAAATCGGGCATGGTGCGCTGGCGGAGCGCAGTGTAAAACCTGTTTTGCCGGAAGTGGAAGATTTTCCGTATACGATTCGAATTATTTCTGATATTTTGGAGTCGAACGGTTCCAGTTCCATGGCATCTGTATGCGGTGCGACACTCGGTCTGATGGATGCGGGAGTCCCGATTTCGAATCCTGTGGCGGGAATATCGGTCGGTCTGGTGAAAGAACCGGAAAAATGGGTTATTATGACAGATATTATAGGGGATGAAGATCATTTTGGTGATATGGACTTTAAAGTCGCGGGAACACAGCATGGAATTACTGGGATTCAGCTGGATTTAAAAGTGGATGGAATTAGTCCGGAAATTATCCATGCGACATTAAAGCAGTCACGGGAAGCAAGAATTGAAATTTTGCGGAATATGCTGCGGACGATTCAGCGTCCGCGTTCAGAGATTTCTCCGTGGGCACCGCGTTTATTGAGAACGAAGATAAATCCGGAAAAAATTGGTCTTTTAATTGGACCGGGAGGGAAAACGGTACGCGCGATTCAGGATACCACCGGTGCGACGATAGATATCGAGGAAGATGGTACGGTGCTGGTGTCCAGTCTGAATATGGATGCCGCGCAGGAGGCTTTACGGCAGGTGGATGCCTTAACTGCGACAGTAGAACTCGGAAAGATTTATGATGGAAGAGTGACGAGCATTAAAGATTTTGGTGCGTTTATTGAGATTCTTCCTGGGCGTGATGGCCTGTGTCATATCAGTGAATTATCGGATGGTTATGTGCCGAAAGTGTCTGAAATTTGTGCTGTGGGTGATCCGATGAAAGTGAAAGTAATTGATATAGATGAGCAGGATCGTGTAAAATTGAGTCGTCGTGCGGCGATGATAGAATTAGGACTTTCGGATGTTCCGGAAGAGGATGGTGGTGACGAAATGGACGATTCGCGCCGTTAAAAGAGAGAGTTCAGTAAAATCGTGCATTACGGAGGCGTGGTGCACGATTTTTTTATGTTAGTATCTCAATTTTTGAAAAAAGTGTAAGGAGACGCAATTATTTTTGTACTGATTATTTTAATAAATAAATAAATAAATAAATTTATATGATCACGGAAGTGGGCATTCCATGCATCGGGAATGAGGGGGGAGTGAAAATTTATATATACTGGTTCTCCTTTAAATTTTTGTTTTGTGCAGCTCTGAATGCCGGCATTTTTAACGAAGCAAAATGCCGGAGAAGCGGAATTTTGTAGTACATCGGGTATAAACAATAAATATTTATTAAAAGATGCCGAAAAAAGCACTAGAGGTCTTGCATGGAATAAAAAATTGATTTAAAATATGGAATCTTGATTTAGTAAAAAGTAATCTCCCCGTATTTAAAGCTGAAATTTATTTTATGTCGGATACATTATTATAATTTTACGTGGTACTTTTCCGGTTTTTTTGTTTTATGTAAAAATATTTGAAACGGGAATTCATCGGAGTATCGGATATAAGATTATACTGCTTCCCCTTTAAATTTCCATTTTTACGCGGCTCTGAAAGCAGTCATTTTCTGCGAAGCAAAAATGCCGGAAAAGTGGAAATTTATCGTGTATCGGGTATAAATGGCTTCCCTCCTAAAATGAAAGTGTTATATAATGAATGAGATTCAGAGGAACTGTTATTTAAATGAAACGTCAGGCGTCTGTCAGGTACTTATGCTTTCGATTCCCCCGGTGCCTTCTGATACAGATACTGTATATACCCAGATTATGGCGGCGGTGGAACAGATTCATGTTCGTCTGCGGCATCTGAAGACAGAATATTTATCGGGGAAAACGGGCTGCTGGGAAGTGGTTCAGCAGACGATTTTTCTAAAGGATTATGCTTGGCGGGATGCGTGTCAGGAAATGATGCGTGATTTTTATAAGGAGCGTGTCCCGGTAAATATTTATGTTCCACAGTCTCCGTGTGATGGGCAGATGGTGGCGATCGAAGCGATTATCATTTTTAGGGAAGAGGGCATGACCTCTGTGGAATATCATGGCGAGGATATGGTGATTTCACGTCATGATGGAATGAGCTGGTATTTTTGCCGCCAGCAGGATCCGGATAATCCACAGGAGGATGTTTATACTCAGTCGCTGGCGTCTTTTCAGAAATTACGTGAAAATTTTCTGAAAGAGGGGGTACCGTTTCAGAATGTCATTCGGATATGGATTTACCTCGGGAATATTACGGAGGAGGTGTATCATGAAAAAGAGGGGAAGACACAGCGTTATAAGGAACTGAATCGTGCGCGTTCAGATTTTTTCCGTGGAATACCGTTTTTTGAAGGTCTTTTGCCAGAACACTATCATGGGCCTAAATATCCTGCCAGTACGGGGATCGGCGGAACGGGTGACTGTGTGGTTATCGGTGCACTGGGCGTGATGGCAGAAGAGCCGGGGAAGGTGCAGGTGGTTCCTTTAGAGAATCCACAGCAGGTGCCGGCGTCCGCGTATGGGGAGGAGTATAGTCGAAAAAGTCCAAAATTTTCGCGGGCGATGGCCGTTTCTGTAGAGGGGCGTGGAGGGGAGCGAAATGGTATCATTTTTGTTTCGGGGACTGCGAGTATTACGGATGCGGAAAGTAAATATGAGGGAGATCCTGTATTACAGACCGAGTTAACTTTAGAGAACATTCGAGTGCTGATTCATGAGGAAAATTTGGCGGCGCATGGTATGCCTGGCCTGGGATGTGAGCTGGATCAGATGGCGATGATACGTGTTTATATTAAGCATGAACAGGATTATGAGATTATTAAAGGTGTCTGTGATCGTCTGATGCCGAATGTGATGAAACTTTTTACGTTTAGTGATGTATGTCGTCCTGAACTTCTGGTGGAAATAGAGGGAATGGCGTTTACGCAGACCAGAAATAGTGAGTAATGGTATGTCCGGGAATTTTTATACCCGATACACTATAAAATTCTGATTCACCAGCATTTTACTGCGCTGAAAATGCTTGCGTTTAGAGCCGCACGAAATGGGAATTTAAAGTGGAACCAGTATGGGGAAGTCCTAAATAAATCCTGTGTATGTGTCAGAACCATATTCATTTTTGTAGAGGGAGATGGTGGAAATATTTTATAGCGTTATATGGATGCTGTGCGAAATTTCCGCTTTTTTTACCATGTTCGTGCTAAAGGGAATATCTGTTTTTCAGGCCACGAGACGTTTAATGTGAAATCAGTTATGTATGTAAGGATAAAAAGGATAAAGTGATAGAGGGAAAACATGCTGCGTGACTGGGAAAAAGAATTGAGGAATCGGGTCTCTTGGATACGTGAGTATGTCGGGGAGTCAGGAATTATTTTTGGAAATAGCGGAGGAAAAGATAGTGCGCTGGTGGGCATTCTTTGTCGGCGGGCGACAGAAAAAGTTTACGGTGTGATCATGCCGTGTCAGAGTGCGCAAAATTTTGGTAAGGATCGGGAACATGCGTTACTGCTGGCAAAAAAATATAATATTCTTACGCTGGAAATAGACCTCTCGGAAGTAAAGGCCGCATTTTTAGGAGCGATAAGTCCGGAGTTAGGCACAAAAGTAAAAAATGAGTCTTCTCTGGAAAAAGCGCAGTTAAATGTGAATCCACGTCTGAGGATGATGACGCTTTATACGCTGGGACAGGCGTATGGATGTCTGGTAGTGGGGACAGGGAATCGTTCGGAAAAAACCATGGGATATTTTACGAAATGGGGGGATGGTGCCTGTGATTTTAATCCGATCGGAGATTTAACGGTCACCGAGATTTATGAATTTTTAGAATTTTTGGGGGCACCTCGAGAAATCATCGAAAAGGCTCCTTCCGCGGGACTTTTTGACGGGCAGACAGATGAAAGTGAGATGGGAATTACGTATGCAGAAATAGATGAATATCTTTTGTGGAATAAAGGGACGCCTGAAAATAAAGAAAAAATAGAAAAAGCAAAAAATATGGCGGCTCACAAAACACAGGTATTTTATTTTCATGAGAATGATCGAAAATAGAAAATGAAAGTGGCAGAGATTTTTCTGTCTGTTATGTAATGGATTTTTAGCCCGGTGTATTATAATTTTTAATAGCGCATTTTTAGGTGTGAATCTCTGTTTACGTGACCACGAAAACCATGCCTGGTTTTACTTTAAGATTCCGTTTTATGCTGTTCTGAATGCCGGCATTTTCAGCGCAGTAAAAATGCCAGAAAAGTGGAAATTTATAGTGCATCTGGTATAAAATGCCTGCCGGCGGACAGTGGAAGTGGAAAGTTATAGCGTTTCAGGTGTGAAATTAAAAATGGTGCTGGTTTATCGTCAGAAATATGTATAAAATGAAGTTTTTTTTCAGGATTAAATATATGAAACAGTTTCAGAGAAACGTGTTTTTATTTCTTTTTTTAAGTATTTTGTTATCTTTTAGTGGTTCTTCTGCGCAAGATTTTTCCATAAATGCAGATGTCCAAAATAATTATCAGGGGCTTTTCCCGGATATGGAAATGGATGGCGGAATGCAGCAGAATGTTACGCTGGAGGTGACAGGGAATTTTGTTTTGCCGACAGAAACACGGCCTGGTTTTTTGTTTTTAACGGCGGAAATTCCTGCGGGATGTCATATTTATTCTGTCACCCAAGAGTCAGGTGGTCCGTTACCGACAGAAATATCTTTTCCTAAAGAGATTACGGTTCTGGATAAACCGGTGGCTTTTCCACAGGGGCCGCAAAAGAAAAAAGATCCGATGATATATGGAGACGAATTTATTGTTGAGTATCATGAAGGGAAAGCGCAGTGGTGGGTGCCGTTTCGCTGGACAGAAACAGGAGATCCTCCGCAGGAACTGAAGGGAAGTATTTTTGCGCAGATCTGTACGGAAGAAGCGTGTTTTGATCCGCGGGATTATTATTTTACTGCCAGACCGATACAGGAGAGTGAGGCTCCTCTGGTTCCGGAATGGAATCAGACTGAGAATGGAAATCTGAAGGTATCAGGGACGGATGTTTCTGAAGATAAGATATTATCGCCAGGGAAGGTATCTGAAGATGGACATAAAATCAGTAATTCCCTGCTGCTAAATATTCTTTTTGCATATCTTGGAGGACTGATATTAAATCTGATGCCGTGTGTCCTTCCGGTAATCGGGCCAAAACTATTTTCTTTTGCGAAACAGGCACATGAATCTCGATTTCGGATTTTACAGCTGAATCTGGCATATGCTCTGGGACTTTTGAGCGTTTTTTGGGTGCTGGCGACACTCTCTAAAATGAGAGATCTGTTTTTTATCGCTGTAAAATATCTGCCCACGAATGTCGTGGCAAATATTTCTGTGCCGGAAAATCTTGGCTGGGGAGAGCATTTTGCGTACCCGCCTTTTTTGATTACGATGATTGTGCTGGTTTTCGTAATGGGTTTAAGTTTTTTAGGGGTGTGGGAAATTCCGATTCCTGGTTTCGTGACCGGCAGAAAGATGGGACAGGTACAAAAAAAAGAAGGACTTTTGGGTGCCTTTATGATGGGGATCCTTACGACCATTTTGGCCACGCCGTGTGTGGGGCCATTTTTGGGACCGGTTTTTGCGTATACCATGACTCAGCCAATTTTAATTGCTTATTTACTGTTTACGTTTATCGGTCTGGGGCTGGCCACTCCGTATCTTATCGTGGGAGTGTTCCCTTCCGCCATGTCTTGGCTGCCAAAACCGGGTGAGTGGATGGAAACGCTAAAAGAAATTATGGGATTTTTCTTTTTAGGTACCATGGTCTGGCTGTTTTATAGTCTCAGTCAGGTGTATGTAGTGCCGACTCTGGCGCTTTTAGTCGCATTATGGTTCGGATGCTGGCTGATCGGAAAGGTGACGTTTTCCGGTGCATCTCCCCAAAAAATATTTATTGCATGGATGACTGCATTAATCGTTTCTGGAGGAGTGGGATATGGAATATTTACACTTTTTGCCACGGAAGAAAAAATTGTCTGGCATGATTTTTCTGTGGAATTTATCCAAAAAGAACGTGAGCAGGGAAAAGTGGTTTTTGTGGACTTTACGGCGAATTGGTGTCCCACATGTAAGACGAACAGTTTTTTGGTGATCGAAACAGAAGAGGTGGCGGAATATGTTCGTAAGAATAATATTACATGTGTTTTGGCGGATAAGACAGAAAATCCGCCAGAAATTGTGGAGTATATGGCCAGCGTAAAGCGTACGACCATTCCGCTGATCGTGATCTGGAAGCCTGGAAGTGATACGCCGATAATCCTGGATGGAATTATTACGAAAGCACAGTTACTGGAAGCATTTCAGAAGGCTCTGGAATAAAATTTCTGAAATTCTGGAAAAAGAGCAGAAAACCCTGGTTAAAGTTCGGGATGCTTTTCAGAGAGCCGAAACATGTTTTGTGACCGAACTCTATTTTTTCAGATTTATATACCGGATACATATAAAATTCCGCTTCCCCGGCATTTTTGCTTCGCTGAAGATATCTGCTTTCAGAGCCGCACAAAACGGAAATTTAAAGTGGAACCAGGTATAATGCTGATTTCACTTTAAATTTTCGTTTTGCGTGATCAGGAAAGCCCCTGTATTTTACATGGTGAAATGCCGGTTTCAGAAAACCAAAAAAATGTGAATTTTAAGTGAAATCTGTATGATTTTATGCCCGGTATATTATAAATTTCCACGTTTTCTGTCCGCAGATAGGGCGGACATTTTATACCCGATGCACGATAAAATTCTGCTTCTCCGGCATTTTGCTCCGCTAAAAATGCCTGTTTCCAGAACCTCATAACGGAAATTAAGAGAACCTATTAAAAAAAACGCTGGTGCGCTTAAAATGCTTCCATACAAAGATCGTAGGCTAACTGCTGAAAAACTTCAAAATATTTATCTCGAGTAACATGAACATGCTCAGCATCTGTGATGAAGGAAAGATTGGGAAGCGCATAAATCGCGTGATTATGCAGAATTTGTTGGAAATATTCGGGATTTTCTGTGTAAATAATTAACAGTTTATGTTCGTCGAGATGAATTTCCTGAAAATGACGATTATCGATAATGGCTAAACTCATGCACCCGTCCCCGAGAAGAAGTTCTTCATAATCTAAAAGGATGCTTTTTAAAACGGGAATATCGATTTCTTCACGAAAATAATAGTGAAAATTTTTTTGTTTGAGAATTCCTGGATGGCTGGTTTCCAGTACGACATTCGCGGTGGAACCCAAAATGTCTAACATTTCAAAACAAACATTCATTAAGCGTTCTTCTGAAATGGCTGCACAGAGCATGGGAAATGTTTTTTCTGTAATTTCGTCCAAATATTTTTTGTGTCGGTATCCTTCTTGTGGAATGATCTGTAGGTCAAAAGAAGGGCGAATCGCCTGGGGGAGAAAAAATTTTCCATATTTTGAACGTTTAAAATGGCATACTACTTCCCGGGTATTCCGATTAGCGAAACTGCTTCCGGGTGGGGCATTTTGAGGAAAGGTGTTCAGGCTAATAAAATTATGAATATTTTCCATTTTTTCGAAAATAAAATTATACTGGATCTCGTTTAAATTTCCGTTTTGTGTGGCTCTGAAAGAGGTATTTTCAGTGAAGCAAAAATGCCGGAGAAGCGGAGTTTTATAAAGTTTTGAGGGATAAAACTGTTTTTTTGATATATTTAAGTTTAGCTCATAAATTAACTTTTGTCAGAAAAAATCCTTAAATTTTATTTAAATGTTAAAAATGGAATTTTGGTTATATTTATACCAGATAAACAATAAATTTTTTATTTCAGAAATTTTATTTTAAGAAAATGATTTTCTTCGGAGGCATTATAAAACGAAAATGAAAAGTGATATTCTACTATTTTTGTAACGTAAAAATAGTTCTCTCTTCCCTCTTTTTGAATTTTGTGTATTTTTGCATATGTTATTTTTGTTTTGCGCAGTGAGGCCAGCAGATATTTTTGATGAAATTTACACAGATTCCATTTTGGTGAATTTTAGTTTTGTGCTTCTAAAAACGGGCATTTCGTACAGTGCATAATGTCGGGAAAGTGGAAATTTATAGTGGATCAGGCATATAATTTATCTTAAGGACAAAATTTTATAAAAACTTTTCATTTTTTAGCTAAATTCGAGAATAAACGAAACATTTTTTATATGAAGTGAAATTATATTTTATGTATGAATTAAGAAAGTGGAAAATTCTGTGTTTTTTTTGTTTATTTTTTGCCGGAATGATAGGAATCATAAATGTAATAATGATTAAAGATGAAAAAAAAGAACGGAAAGATAAAAAAGGAGCAGAGTATATGGCGGAGATAAAAGAAACAGGGAAAATACTCGAAGATGCCTGTTTTTCTTGTTATTCTGGTGAGTCTTGTATCGGTTACGAAAAACGTACTGTCATTAAACAAAAAAGTAAATGTGGAGAATGGAGGGCTTCTTCCTCAAAAATACAGATAAAACTGTTATCTTATTTTGAAATTATGCGTTATGGTTTTCCTGTGGAACTGGAGGTTCAGTATACAGAGACACTTTCTGACAAAGGAAATTTGTGTGATTTTCATGTGGAAATTACTTCAGGGGGACAGCCGATGAAGTATTTTGGTATGATAAATCAGAATTCTTATGGTAAAGAAAATGTACAGATGAGAATCGATTCTTTCGGTAAAAATCAGATGTTAAATTTTTCTGTCCCTCAGGTAAAAAAAACTGAGAGAGAAAAGCGAAAAGAAGGGCAGGTGAATTATGTAAAAAATTTGAAAAATACGTTAACGGAAGAAAGTGAAGATGAAAATTCTGCCGATATTTTAACTCTTCAGGGTACATATGGAATGGAATATTTATTACAAAAAAATAGGCTTATTCCAGGAGATACGCGTGTATTTTTACGTTTTGAGCCGACCATTTCATGTTTTTTGAAAGTTCAGATGGAGTGTTTTTCAGAAGAAATCGTACTTTTCCCTGATGGAAAGCAGATCTCACTGTTTCCAGTAAAAATTCATTCGGAAATGGTGGTGACGCCAGATGAAAAAGGCCAGGGAGATATGGCGGCAGAGGAAGAGATGATTTGGATAGACGGGGAAGGGGTCATCTGGAAACGTTATGTTCCACTTATGAAAATGACGTACTGGCGGTGCAGCTGGGAAGATGTGTTACAGAAATTTCAGCCGAAAAGGGAGTCTGAAAAGAAATCGGTTTCAGAGGTTATGGAAAAAGAAGAACCGTTTTCAGATGTGATGGAAAAAACTTGGGATTTTGGTATGCAGATGAGTGTTCCGATTTTAAATTTTGATGCTGAGTCTTGGGCAGCGGAAGATAATTCAGAGCAGAAAACTTATCGATTATATGCAGCGGAAGAGAATCTGGTGGATTTTCAGTCTGTTTTTGATGATGCGGAATTTCAGACAGGAAAAATAGGGAAGGATGAAAAAGAGAAGAATTTTATAGATATTACGGTTTATCGTTCTGATGGAAGAGGAAGAAAAGATTTTATTTCGTCACCGCCAGAGGAAAAGGATAAAGCAGCGAATCATTATATTCAGACTGATATGGATAAAATAAAAGAAATCGCGAGTGGAATTTTACCGGAAGAAGTGGAGCAGGAAGTGCTCGCGCGGGAAATCGAAAACTTCGTGCATAAATATATAATTCATAAAGAGGGTTCCCGTGGTTTTATTACGGCGGCGGAAGTGGCAGAAACACGGTGCGGAGACTGTACGGAGCATGCGGTGTTTTTCGCAGCACTGGCGCGTGCGCGAAATATTCCCACACGTGTCGTGCTGGGAATGGTACTGGTTCCGGAAGAACGAAAATTTATCTGGCACATGTGGAATGAATGTTATATTAAGGGAAGATGGATACCTTTTGACGCGACGATTTCCCAGGGATTTATCGGAGTGGATCATATTCGGGTGAATGCTGGTGCGCTGGATCAGTCTGATTTAGCGTGGATGTTATATTCGGTGGCTCAGATTATGGGAAAAATTGAAATCGAAATACGCTGACGTATCAGAATATGAAATGGTAAAAAGATGATGGATAAAAAAGAGATGGTGGATAAATTACCTCGGTTTATAGTAGGAATAGATCTCGGCACGACGAATTCTGCGGTGGCTTATGTGGATACGGAAGCGCATTCAGAAGGAGAAAAAGAGGAGATTCAGGTGTTTCCTGTATTACAGATGGTCGCACCGGGGACTCTGGAAAAACGGGATACACTTCCTTCTTTTCATTATCAGGGAACGGTGATGGAACGGGAGTCGGATGCCGTGATGAATCAGATGGAAATAAATGAAGCGGTGGTGGGAGTATATGCCCGGGATCATGGAATGTTTATGCCAGGGCGTATGGTTTCGTCGGCGAAATCATGGCTTTCTCATGCCGGCGTGGATCGGATGGCGAAATTATTACCGTGGCATGTAAGGCGTGAAGAAAATGGAGAAGAGAAAACTGAAAATGCAGATGTTAAGAAATTATCTCCGGTGGAAGTTTCCGCGGCTTATTTACAGCATGTAGTACGGGCATGGAATGCACAGTTTCCTGAGGAACCTCTGGTGCGGCAAGATGTGATATTAACCATTCCTGCGTCTTTTGATGAAGTGGCTCGTGAATTAACTGTTCGTGCTGCGAAAATGGCGGGTCTTGACCGAGTGGTTTTAATTGAGGAGCCGCAGGCGGCATTTTATGCATGGATCAGTAAACATACACAGACATGGGAGGAAGAAGTTCATCCGGGGCAAAAAATTTTGGTGTGTGATATCGGCGGAGGAACGACTGATTTTACACTGATCCGTGTCCGATCGGTACATGATCAGGAGGGAATGGTGGATAAATCAGATGATTTTATGCCCGATACACTATAAAATTCTCCGCTTCCTCGGCATTTTGCTTCGCTGAAATGCATGCTTTCAGAGCTGTACAAAACTGAAAGTTAAAGTGGAACCAGTATAACGAAGTAAAAAATAGGGAGAGATGCAGAATTTTATAATGTATTTTGGGAAAAAAGTGAAAACAGTATAATGTATCGAGTATAAAATATTTAGAGGTTTAAAAATGGGAAAGGTTCAGTTTCATCGTGTAGCGGTGGGAAATCATCTGATGCTTGGCGGGGATAATCTGGATTTAGCTCTGGCACATTTTTTAGAGAAGAAACTGGAAAAAAAATTGTCTCCGCGCCAGTGGGGGATTTTGGTCAGGGTATCACGTCAGGTGAAGGAGGATTTATTAGGAGAAAATCCACCAGAAAGCTGGCGTGTAACGCTTCCGGGCAGTTCTTCAAAACTTATCGGCGGAAGTCTTCATGTGGAGGTTACGCGGCAAGAGGTGGAAGAAATGCTTCTGGAAGGTTTTTTCCCGAGAGTTACGCTGAATGAAAAACCTCTGGAGCGAAAGAGTGGGTTTCAGGAATTCGGCCTGCCATATGCACCGGACTCTGCGATTACTCGGTATCTCGCGGCGTTTTTAAGTACGCACCGTTTTGCGGGAGAGGATGTTTCGCGGGCAGAGGCCGAGTGTTTTGAAACGGAGATTTCTTCTGGGAAACGGAGTGTTTCTGAGGATCCTGCACGTCCGGATGTGATTTTATATAATGGAGGGCTTTTTGAATCGCCGATTCTCAGGGAGAGACTGACTCAGACGCTTACGGCCTGGTTTTCGGAAGAGAATCAGAATGAAAAGAAAACCTCAGTGAATCTGGAGAAAAATAATGGAGCGCCGAAAATTCTTGATAAAAATGGAGGTTCCGTTTCCGGCGTTCCAGAAAAGGGCAGTTGGCGGCCAAAAATTTTAGAAAATGATCGTCTGGATTTAGCCGTGGCCAGAGGGGCGGCGTATTATGGTCTGGTGCGTCGGGGAAAAGGCGTACGAATCGCGGCTGGACTGGCCAGGACATATTATGTCAGAGTAAATTCTGAAAGAGAAGGAGAGAATGTTCCACAAGGAACCGTGATGGCGTTATGTCTGGTTCCTGCGAAAGTACTTCCGGGAGAAGATGTGATTTTAGCGGATAAAGTGTTTCGTCTGAAAGTCGGAATGCCGGTGGAGTTTCCTCTTTATGTGTCCAGTGTACGCCTGACGGATATGCCTGGAGAAATCGTGATGTATGATCCTCAGCAGATGACAGAGCTTCCGCCGATACGAACGATTTTAAAGAAAAGAAGAAATGTGAAGTCCGTAAAGAAAGATGAAGAACGGAAGATAAAAAATGACCTGGAGTGTCCGGAAGAAAAGAAAGAAGGAGATGCTGGAAAGGAATCTTTATCTGAGAGAGGAACGGAAGAAGTTCGGATTCATCTCCATGCTCGGCTGACGGAAATTGGCACGCTGGAGCTGTGGTGTGATGAAGTGGTGGAGCCTGGACAGAAGAGGCGTCCGCAGCGGTGGCAGCTGGAATTCGACGTACGTAGTGCCACGCGTACTGAAGTGGAAACGCATTTTTCGCAGGCAGAATCAGAGGGTGTGGTGGATGAGGTGGTCTGGGAGGGATGCCAGCGTGTCCTGAAAAAAGTTTTTTCCTCTGGATCTGAAGAAAAGATAAAGCCTGCGAAAGTGATGGATTCCATAAAAAGAGAGACGCAGATAGGGAAAAATAGTATGCCTGCTTCTCTGTTACGTCGGATCTGGGCGGAAATGATGGAGCTGGAAAAAGGAAGGGAATTTTCGGCAGAGCATGAAGCCAGATGGCTAAATTTACTGGGATTTTCGCTTCGACCAGGTTTCGGTTATGCCATGGATGATTGGCGCGTGGCGGAAACGTGGAAGCGTTTACAGGGAAAACTGATATTTCCTTCGGTGGCGAATCGCAGTCAGTGGTGGATTTTATGGAGGCGAATCGCGGGTGGACTGAATGTGGGACAGCAGCTTTCGCTGGCGCAGCCTTTATTAAGTGCGCTAAAATCTCTGCATCACCACTTTATGACTGGCCGCGGGAAAGTGGATTTTCATTTTCAGGGACAGGAAACGAATGAAATTCTGCGACTCTTGGGTTCTCTGGAATTATTACCTGTATCTCAGAAAGAGTTTTTGGGAGAAATGCTGCTGGACATGTATCGGGGAAAACGTTTTGAGCTGTATCAGGAAGTGATGGCCTGGACATTAGGTCGGCTGGCTTCTCGAACATTAATGACAGGAACATTAGATGTGGTTCTTTCTCCGACTGTCGCTGAAAAATGGCTTAAAGGAATGCGGGCGAATTTTTCGGAAGCAGCAAAAAAAGCTGCTAGAAAAATTACTCGTGCAGAGTTTTTCGCGATAATGCAGGTCGCCAGGCGGACGGATGACCGGTACCGGGATGTGAATGAGGCCGTACGGTCTGAGACCGTGCAGTGGATGAAGGATTTTTCGGCACCCGAGCATCTGTGGAGATTAGTGGAGCAGGGTGGAGCGCTCAGTGAAGAGGAAAAAACAGATGTTTTTGGAGAAAGTTTGCCGCCAGCTCTTATTTTGGAAAATTTATAGTATGTTCGAGAGATGATACCGGAATTCATTTTCCATTCATAATGATTTTACGTTAAATGATTTTACGCTAAATTTAATATGGTATACTGTTTCCACTATAAATTTCCGTTTTGTGCGGCTCTGAAAGCATGCATTTTTAGCGAAGCAAAATGCCGGAGATGCGGAATTTTATAGTGTATCTGATATAACATGTTACCGATTTTTTTTTATCTTTTCCCAGGTAAGGCCAAAACGTGCGAGATATTTACGGAGCCGATCTGCATCATTCGCTGACTTTTTTTGTGTGCGTGAGACGGAGAAAAGGATTCGTCCTGCTTCGGAAATGGAGGCGGTCTGATCACAGACGGTTAAAACCTCTTTTAGCTGGGGGAGGTCAAAACGATCAATTTTTATAAGTTCTTCAGGAGAAAGAAGAGTTTCTAAAATGTCTGTCGGTGTGTTTTTATGGGAAGTGTTCCATGTTTCTTGTAAGCGGTGAATTTCTTCCTGAACGATTTCTCGAGTAATTCGTCCGCCGTGTGAAAGAGTGCCCATGCGGGTAATCGCGGCATTCAGATCCCGAAAATTGGCGCACCACAGGGAAGTCGGAGCTGTCGCGAAATCTAAAAACGCTTGACGGGCTTCCGCATTAAAGGAAATTTTATAACCAGCTGTCGCGGCGAATTGTGTCAGTTCATAATCGATATTTGGCTCTATATCTTCCGGTCTTTCGGCCAGACCCGGCAGACGAAATGTCCAAAGATTAATTCTTGCCAGTAAATCCTCACGAAAGGAACCTTCTTTCACGCTTTTCCACAGATCACGGTTCGTGCCGGCCAGTAACTGAAAATTACTGGAAATTTCTTTGTCGGAACCGACAGGAAAAAAGCGTTTTTCTTCGATCGCCCGTAAAAGCATGGCCTGTTCTTCCAGGTGCAGCTCACCGATTTCGTCCAGGAAGAGAATGCCGCCGTCTGCTGCCTGTAATAATCCAGAGCGATTTTCTGAGGCACCAGTAAAAGCACCTTTTATGTGGCCGAAGAGAGTGGACATGGCCTGGTCTCCGCGCAGTGTGGCGCAATTTATATTAACGAAAGCACCATGAATCAGGTTTTTTTGGCGTTTAAGTTCATAAATTCGGCGTGCCAGCTGCGATTTTCCCACGCCTGTACCGCCTGTCAGCAGGATGGGAAAGGTGCCTGCTCCCACGACACGCTCTATTCGGGTAATTAAATGGTTAAATGTGGCGTTTCGCGTTTCGATTCCTGATTTTAAAAAAGAGGTCGTCTGCTGATGTTCCAGAGCGAATCGGGTGGCCAGGCGGTCATATTTTGAAAGGTCCAGATCTATTATATTATAACTTCCGGCGTAAGAATGCGGTTTTACATATGGCTGAGGAGAGGCCTGCAGCAGTTTACCGGGAAAATGTCGTGATTCTGTCAGTAAAAATAGACATATTTGGGCCGTATGCGTTCCGGTGGTAATGTTTATGAGGTACTGCTCTTTTTCGGGTAAAAAAGTATAGTTGTTTGCGAAATCATAAAGCTGCCGGTACACTTCCTCAAAATCCCATGGATCATTTAGAAGAAACGGATGGGCGCGGATTTCTGTTTCTGGTGACACGGCATGCATATCCGCGATAATGGTGTTACACAGGTCTGCTCTGCTGGCGGGTAAAAAAGTTCATATCGGCGGATGAGTAGATCCTCGTGCATTCCCAGGGCGATCGTCGGACGCCAGCGTGACCAGCGGTGCTCGGCGGCGGCATGATCCAGTTTAGAACCGAGGAAGCCAAAAATTACAGTATCTGCTGGCACGGAGGTAATTCCTTTAAGAAGCGTGGTGAATTTTTATAAATTAAAATAAATTATTTATAAAATATTATAAATCGTACTGGATTTTATCATAAATTCTTTTAAATTCA
Source organism: Planctomycetia bacterium (assembly GCA_030527015.1). Lineage (GTDB taxonomy): Bacteria > Planctomycetota > Planctomycetia > Pirellulales > Thermoguttaceae > RGIG3701. Next base: position 2,394 of record JAUNBR010000062.1, on the reverse strand, counting down.
AGAGAATATTTAAATTTTTTTGTAAAATATATTTTTATTCTTTTTTTTGATTTTTTGAGTATTTTATGCATCTGTATTTCATCTTTTGAAATTTATAGATTATATAAATTTAAAATAGATATGATCCGGTAAAATGCTCTGCTTTTCTGAACGCTCAAAACTTTAATTGAATGTTCTGCTGGTGTAAGGATTTTTAATGATTTTTCTGAAAAAATGTTTTTGGTATATTTTTTGCTTAAATATTTTCCTGTAAAAGAAAACTTTTTTATTGTGAACTGATTCCACTTTAAATCTCGCTTCCGGCAGTTATCCTGATTCTCGTTTAAATTTCCGTTTTGTGCGGTCTTAAAAGCAGGCATTTTCAGAGAAGCAAAATGCCCGAAAAGCGGAATTTTATCGTGCATCGGATATAAGAATGCAGATACTCATATATTCTGAAATTTTATAGGAAGTTAAATTTTATTGTACATCGTGCTAAAATTTTGTTTTTTATGTCTGAAGGAAATTTTCCATGAAACTTATACCTACAGAAAATGAGGCCATTTCGAAACTGGTTTCAGGAGCTTTACCGCCGGTTTCCGTTATAGGGACGGAAGCGATTCGTGCGACTTTCAGCGAAACTACTTTACAGCAGACTCTGAATGCGCGAAGTGCACCAGGCGTCTCGGATGTTATTTTGAATCCTGATGCTCATGAGGGGTACGGTGCGCCGATCGGGTGTGTGATGGTTTCTCCCTCACATATTTTTCCTGGTCCTGTGGGTGTGGATATTAAATGTTCCATGTCTCTGTTACAATTTGATTTGCCCGCAGAGGAAATTCAGAAAAAAAAGGTTCGTCGCGCTTTAATTGACGCGATTTGTGAAAGGACTCCCACTGGCCCAGGGCAGGGACAGCGGAGTGTAAAAAAGGGGCGAATGTTTTCCCTGGAAGTATATCGCCGGGCGATCATTCAGGGGGCCACGGAAGAAGTGTGTCATTTATTTGGCATTCCATTTTCTTGGACAGACCGCTGTGAAGATTCGATTCATTATGGTCATGACCATACGTCGGATGCACTCCAGCGGCGTCTTGAAAGTATTTTGCCGCGACCGTACATGCGTAATTTTAGTGAAAAAATGATGCAGTTTGGGTCTTATGGTGGAGGAAATCATTTTGGTGAGTGCGAAATCGTTTCTGTGGTGGATTCCGAAAAGGCACGGAAATGTGCAGAAGTTTTTGGTCTAAAAGACGGGAATGTGGCATTTTTGTCGCACTGTGGTTCTCGGGGTTTTGGGAATATTCTTGCCACGGAACAGTTTAAAATTTTGCGCGAGAAGTTTATTTCCTGGAGGATTCCATTTCCAGGTGGTGATAAAAATTTAGTTTATGCGCCGGTCGGGTCTCCTGAAGCGAATGATTATTTAGATGATATGGCTCTTGGCGCAAATTTTGCCACGGTAAATCATTTACTGATTAATTCTCTGGTCCTGGAGGCATTTCAGGAGGTTTTTCCAGGAGTCACGGCGAATTTTGTGTATTTCATCAGTCATAATATCGCGCGGCGTGAAGTATGGAAGGGGCAGTCTGTCCTCGTACACCGGAAAGGCGCGACACGTGCTTTTCCTGCGGGGCATGATGCTTTACAGGGTACGCCTTTTTTCCAGACAGGTCATCCGATTCTTTTACCAGGTAATCCCTGTGGTGGTTCCGCAGTGATGGTGGGTGAAGCTGGTGCTGAGCTGAGTGCCTACAGTATTAATCATGGCGCGGGCAGGATGCTTGGCAGAAAAAACGCTTTTCGGGTTTTGGATCAGCGAAAGGTGGATGACCAGATGCTGGCGAATGATATTCTTGTGAACTGCCGAACATATCCTCTGGATGAAGCACCGGCTGTTTATAAAGATTTTGAAGAAGTCATGCGCAGCGTGAAGCAGGCTGGTCTGGCCAGTGAAGTGGCACGACTGAAGGCGACTTTTGTCATTAAAGACGGTGATAAAGCGGATGATTAATCCTGCGGTTTTATACCTGATGCACTATAAATTTTCGTTTTTCCTGTCTGAAGACGGGGACGCTTTTTTCGTTTCGCTGAAAATGGCCTTTATTCAGAACCTCACAAAATGGTAATTTAAAGGAGAATCCGTATATGGTCGATTTACTGTAAATTTTCGCTTTCCTGGTATTTTTGCCTCGCTGAGAATGCCGGATTTTGTGACTGCACAAAATGGAAAGTTAAGTGAACCGAGAGGTGTTTTTTACTGAAAATACCTGATTTTGTGTCTGGTAAAACGAAATTTTATGCAGCGGTATGATTAAAAAAGATAGCGTATTATTAAAAAAACGAAAGAAAATGAATGAGAGGTATACTCATTCCAATTTAAAATTTCGCAAAAGTTTTGTCAAAATTTGCACGATA
>JAUNBR010000061.1 GCA_030527015.1 Planctomycetia bacterium | reverse complement strand
CATAAAAACATAAAAACATAAAAATGATAAAATGTGAAAATGTGAAAATATTAAAAACTTCTGAAAACATTTTCTAAAAGTTTTTTTAAAATCTCTGGAATATTTTGTGGAAATTTCTCTTTTTATTATCACAAGAAATATTATACTGGTTCCATTTTAAATTTCCGTTTCGTGGGGCTCTAAACGCAGGCATTCTCAGCGAAGCAAAATACTGAGGAAACGGAAAATAGAACCAGTATATCATAAAAGTACTGTACTGAAACGAAATTCTCAGACAGATCCGCAGATTTTGTCCCAAAGAAAAAATGTCATACTGGACACACTAAAGATTTATTTTGCTGGTATTTCGCGCCGCAAGAAATGCCTGCCTGCATAAAACGATAAACATGGCGTGTATTTCACATTACGCTGTAAGAGGTAATGCATATGCTCCATGCTGAACGAAACGAAAGACGTACGGACACTATTTTAAATTTCCATTTTATGGGGTTATAAAAGCAGGCATTTTTATCCCCGATACACTATAAAATTCCGCTTCTCCGGGTTTTTGTGTCGACGAAAATGCCCGCGTTCAGAGCCCCACGAAACGGAAAGTTAAAGTGGAACCAGTATATCCCCCGAAAGCTGATGACAGGAAGCTAAAATGCGGGAAAAGCTAAATTTATCCCCGATACACTATAAAATTCCGCTTCTCAGGGTTTTTGCTTCGACGAAAATGCTTAACTTTCTGAGCCGCACAAAACGGAAATTTAAAGTGAAACCAGTAAATGTATCGGACAAAAAAAGTTTCCTTACTGCTGTAAAGTATAAAGAAGGATGTTTATACCGATTTTTGCCGCATCCTCGGCCGTATATCCCATACATTCTCCGGCATGTTTTTCCAGTGCACAACTAATGTCCAGAGAAGAATAAATCACGGCATAATGATCCTGAAAATAAATCCCCTCCAGTCTGGGAGCCGATTTCTGAGACGGTGAAGGACGTGAAAAATCCTTGCGCGGCATTCGCACAGAAACAGTCGAAAGGTCATATCCTCCAAAACGCGAGGAAAGTAACGGATCCTCGGGCGAGATAAATGACATTTTATTTTCAGGCATAATTTCTGAAATCATTTCTCGAAAAGAAGCGTCAAATTCTTTTGAAGCGCAGATGGCATTCGCGAAAATGGTTCCCCCACGAAGTAAATAAGTCTGAAGCTGTTTTTTTTCTGCCGGAGTAAGCCGAAACGCATGCCTTCCCTGCATAAACACGACTGGATAATCAAAAATTTCTGGAGAAGTAATATTAATTGTTTTTTCGAGTATTCCCGAACGGATATTTAAAACTTCAGAAGATTTTATTAGAAGATTCCGTAAGGCCGTGGGCGCCACGTCACATCCTCCTCCATGACGCAGATTCGCCACGGCCAGTTTTCCACGATTTACCATAATATTTTCTGGTGTTAATTCCTGCTGAAGAGCAAAATTTGTATCTTTTGTTTTCAGCTCTCTGTGTGTGGCATAAGCGAGGATATTCACACCGAGATTCAGGCCGGCTTCTATTTCCGCCAAAATCTGCGAAGAATGAAGATGCCGATTCTGGCGTTTTAACTCATTCGCCAGTTCCCAGGTACAGGAAAGAGAGGCCTGCTGATTTCCCTTCATGGGAATATACACCAGAGCGGTTCGGCATCCATGATCCAGACAATAAACGGGACGTAAAAACTCAGGCGGAATTTTCTTTTCGGCAGTCCAGATCGGATGCTCAGGCGGCATGAGATAAGGAGAGATTTCCTCTTCCGGAAACATGAGAGCCAGAAGTCGGCGGAACCCGGCGTCAAAAGTTCCCCCCGGCGCGACAGCTTCAGCGATAATAAAACCACCACGGTCCAGATAATCGCGCAATTTTTGAGCATACTCGCGCTGCATTTTCGCGTCTTTCGGCAGAGGAGAATTCACCCCTCCCAAGTAAAGTACCGGCGAGTGAAGTAAATCCTCCACAGACGCGGCGGCCAATTTTAAATTTTGCGTGGTAAGATTCCGCTTCCACTGACGCTCTACATATGCCGTAAGATTTATCGTGTCATGCCGGTGCCAGTTCCAGTCATAATCGGAAGCATCTTCCGTATACTCCACTTTCGAAAGTAATAAAGGCAGACGCCCTTTCGATAAAAAAAGTAATGCGAAAGCGGTGGAAATAATCTCATATGTTTCATGAGGCGCGACATCTCCTTTCCAGAAGACGACTACATTATTTTTTTGTGTCATCATGTGACGTTTCATCAGCAGGTAATGAGTACCCTCACGAAACCAGTCATGCTGTCCCATGTAACGCTGGGATGTCATGCGCCCGAGACGCTCCATGCCGTATAAATAATAATAGATCCACCTGTCACTGCCAGGATTTCGGGTTACACTAAAATGGGATCTCATCCACCGCATCCCATGACTGATACGTTTTGAATCGTCCGTCTGTGTACGCAGACAGGGAATGAGTTTTCCTGACGCGATTCTTGCGTCCGCAGGCTGAGATTTCTCGGACGCGATTAGCAGAGAAACGATTCCCGCGCATGTCATGGAACCTGTGCCTGGAGCACTAATATCCGCGGTGGGCGGTAAATTCAGATATGCCCAGGATCCATCCACATTTTGAAATTTTCCCCAATATTTCGTAGCTCGTTCCCAGATGATGTCTGGAACAGCATATCCGATTCTCTCCGCTTCATAAAGAGCCAGCAGGGCGAACTGAGAATTAGACGGATCACCATTTCCATTCGGATATGACCAGGCCCCTTCTTTTGCGCCTTTCGAAATTTGTGTCTCAGTGAGCCACTGCACATTACGCCGAATAAGATTTTCATCCACCTCCGGTTCCGCCATGCAAAAAACCATGGTCTGAAGACTGGTTACATATGTGCTGGCCGCTTCTGTTTTTGTAGGGTTCAGTCGGCGCAAATATTTTAACGCTCGCTGCATACAGGGATCTTCCACCGTGACACCCGCATTTAGTAGCGCGAGAGTACACAGCGCAGTAAATCCCCCCACGTGCTGGGTATCCGGCTCCTCCCAGCTTCCATTCTTAAACTGGGTAACTTTTAAAAAGGTAATCCCTCCTTCGATCGCCTCCCGCACCAGTTCCGGAGATAAATCATTTTTCACCGTGAATCCGGAAGATGAATTTTCTGCTGATGGCTGAGTTTCAGCAGAAAAAACATTTTTCCCGTACACAAAAAAAATGATAATTAGAAATAAAATACAAAAATGCCGTAATAAAATATTCATTTTTTGAAAATGAGGGTACAAAAAATAAAAAAAAAGTATGATACTGGTTTTCCTTTAAATTTCCGTTTTGTATGGCTCTGAAATCAGGCATTTTCAGCGAAGCAAAATATCGGCCGGCCTGTCGGCAGGCAGGGAAAACGGAATTTTATCGTGCATCAGGTATAAATTACAAATTTCTATAAATGCATACCTTTTTGAAATTTAGCACCTGGAAAACCACTCTGTTTCATAAAATGCACAAAAATGGAAGAGCCACGCAAAATCCGTGTTTTATATTTTTCATTCTCTCTTACCCGATGTACAGCAAAATTTAATTGTTCAGTATTCTTCTAAAACCAGAATTATCGGTCAGTAAAATAAAATTTAAGGGAAAACCAGAATAAATTCCAGTTTAACATATTCTCACTGAGATGGCAAGAAGGTTTATTTTTTACCCGATGCACTTTAAATTCCGCTTTTCCAGTATTTTTATACCCGATACATTATAAAATTCCGCTTCTCCGACATTTTTCTTCGCTGAAAATGCCTGCTTTCAGAGCCGCACAAAACGGAATTTTAAAGTGGAATCAGTATTATACTAAAAATACATATTCTCACAGGTCACACGAAACAAAAAAATAAAATAGAATCAGATATATTCTGAAACATTACAGGGGGTCTTGCGAATTAATACAGCTGGAATAAAATAACACACTGGAAACGTTTAAATGTCATAATTTATTATAGTCATGAAAGTAAATTATTTTTGTAGGGCTAAAGCCCATGACATAATTACTGAATTCCACTTAAATTTCCATTTTATGTGGCCCGGAGAGTCAGGTAATTCTGCTCAGCCTGCTGCCAGAGAAAAAGTTAAATGCCAAAAAGCGGAAAATTATACCTGATGCACGATAAATTTCCATTTTCCCTGTCCGCTGACAGGCAGACCGGCAAAAATGCTGGCTTCAGAACCGCATAAAACGGAAATTTAAAAGGAGAATCAGTATATATAGTATTCGGGTAAAAAAGTAAAAAATTGAAAGAGGGTGTCATATGGTTAAAATCGTTATTCTTGATTCCATTTCACAGGATGGACTGGATATTCTGGCGTCCACACCAGGTATCGAATACGAAATTCATACAGGTCTGAAGGGGGAGGAGCTTCGTGAAACCTTAATGAATTTTGATGGCGCGATTTGTCGCAGCGGAGTAAAACTGACGAAAGAAATTCTGGAAGGGAATACCCGATTAAAGGCCATCGCGCGCGCAGGAGTCGGAGTGGATAATATCGACAAAATAACCGCCACCCGCCAGGGAATTCTCGTCATGAACACCCCGGACGGAAACACCCTCTCCACCGCAGAGCTGGCTATTACGCTCATGCTGGCTCTGTCACGTCAGATTTACCCAGCATATGATTCTCTTGTTCACGGACGCTGGGACAGAAAAGCCTTTATGGGTACGCAGCTGGCAGGAAAAACGCTCGGTCTGATCGGACTGGGAAGAATCGGAAGAGCCGTGGCGGAACGCGCGCAGGCTCTGGGTATGAAAATCGTAGCTTTTGACCCATTTATGTCTGAAGCGAAAGCCGCGGAACTGGAAATCCGTCTCTTTTCGAATTATCGAGAAATGCTTCCATTTTGTGATTATCTGTCTGTCCATACTCCATTAACAGAAGAAACACGGGGAATGATTTCGACGAACGAGATTCAGAGTCTTCCGAAAGGCGCACGGCTCATAAACTGTGCACGTGGTGGGATTTATGATGAAGCCGCGCTGGTGGAAGGGTTAAAAAGCGGTCACTTGGGAGGTGTCGCGCTGGATGTTTATCCGAATGAACCCTGCACGGACAGCCCGCTTTTTGGAATGCCGAATGTTTTATGTACGCCACATTTAGGCGCCAGTACGCATGAAGCACAAAAAAATGTCGCCCTGGAAGCAGTAAAACTTCTCGTGGATTATTTTACCACAGGAACCATATCTTCCGCCGTAAATATGTCACCGCTGGATGGAAAAGTTTTGTCGGAAATGCGTGGAAGTCTTGCGCTGGCGTGGCGCCTGGGACTTTTAGCTTCTCAGATGGTTAAAAATCAGGTTTCTCGCTGCCAAATAAATTTTCTTGGAAAAATCGCGACGAAATCCACCACTCTGCTGACCGGGGCTTTCGCCGCAGGCCTCCTGTCACAGGCCAGTGATGGAGAATCGAATATTATTAATGCAAAAATGTTACTTCAGGAGCGCGGAATCGATCTGACGGTACAGCAGTCTGAAACTTTACAGCTTTTTGATTTTTTGATTACCGTTAAGATTTATTCTGGTGAAAAGGAAACACTGCTGACCGGAGCGTTATTCGGGAACACCATGCCTCGACTGATTCAGGTAAACGAGCATCGGCTGGAGGCTTTTTTGGACGGAAACCTCTGTCTTTTAACGCACCATGACCAGCCGGGGGTTATCGGACAGATGGGTACTATTTTTGGTAAACATCATGTGAATATCGGACAAATGTCGACAGGCCGATCTTCTGGAGAAGGAAAAGCCATCAGTATTCTTTCACTGGATACGAAACCTTCTGCCGCGGCGGTCGAGGAACTGAAAGCATTTACGAATATTCAGTCGCTGATTTTTGCTGAATTACCTGCAGAGAATGAACTTCCCAGCTGGTTACAGTAAATATTAAATTTTAATAATAAATTTATTTTTTAAAGTTTAGCGATAAATTTTTTTAGTCTGACCAAAAAAATTTGAAACGCATACTTTATGCACTAATTTCATTTTATTCGTGGTCTTTCCAGACTGCCGGCAGACGCTGTGGCCGCAGGTGAATTCTGTAATCACAGTATCCTGATTTTAACAGAATGAAACTGAGAAATGTGGAAATTTGTGGAATCACGATTATTTTTTTCCTATTTTTTATTGATTCCACTTTAGGTTTTTGTTTTATACCCGATACATTATAAATTCCTTTTCTTCGGCATTTTGCTTCGCTGAAAATGCCTGATTTCAGAGCCGCACAAAACGGAAATTTAAAGTGGAATCAGCATACATGGTTATGGAAACAGTTTCCTGGGAGGTGAAATCTTTTGGAAAAGTAAAATTTACAGTGGATGGAAGGTCAGATAAAAATACTATTTATTATTTTTATTGGGGAAATTTCAAGAAAAGCTCTTGCGGCGGCCGAAAAGTATGGTTATATTATTTATATATCCGATGCACGATGAATTTCCGCTTCTCCGGCATTTTTGCTCGCTAAACGTGACTGATTTTGTGACCGCATATAATGGAAATTCAAAACAGAATTCGTTATAAATGTCTAAATGTCGGCAGGTAAGGTATCTAAAAAACAAAATTTTAAAAAATTAAAGATAAATATATATTTCGTTTTCTGCATATCTACTTGAATTAAAGCAGAATTAGTGTAAATTATTTAACAGAGTATGGTACCGATACAGGTTTCCTTTTAAATTTCCGTTTTTTGCGGCTCTGAAAGCCGATATTTTTAGTGAAGCAAAAATGCCTGCCTGTCGGCGGACAGGGGAAGCGAAATTTTATAGTACATCGGAGGTATAAAATCATATCCGTCCCATTAAAATTTCGTTTTATATAAACCTATAATAGGAATGTATAGGAACGTGAAACGCGTGAAAACGGAAATGGATCGTGTATCGAGTTATGAGACAGGTTTAAGAAAACCGAAATAACGATTTTCATTTTTTTTGGTAAAAACAGAAGGAGTATATTAGCGGATGAATTTACGCAGAACCCCTGGGAATGAGGGTAAATTTCAGCAGAGGATTAATGAACAGATTCGTGTTCGTGAAGTTCGCGTTATCGCGGAAGACGGAACCCAGCTTGGTGTTATGCCCACACTTAAAGCGCTGACTCGCGCCCATGAAGCCGAATTGGATTTAGTGGAAGTCGCGCCGAACGAAAAACCTCCTGTCTGCCGCATCATGGATTACGGTAAATTTAAGTATCAGATGACAAAAAAGCAGTCGAAAGCGAATCCTCACCAAATTAAGGTAAAAGAAATCCGCTTACGGCCTGGTACTGGCGAACATGACGTGATAACGAAAGTAAATAATGCGCGCGGTTTTTTGGAGAAAAAAGATAAAGTTATCGTTTCCATCATGTTCCGTGGACGTGAACTGGCCCATATCCAGGAAGGAGAGAAAATGATGCGGCAAGTAATCGAACTGCTCTCGTCTGTAGCGAAAGTGGAAGCCGCTCCTTCTCGGCAGGGAAAGCGTATTATTTGTACTCTGGCACCGAATTAAAGCTGTTTCTGAAAAAACTCTGTGAATATTTATGTATCCGTTAATTTTACATGGTATCCGGTCCTGTTCAGAATTTTTTGCACACAAAATTAGAAGACAAATTTTTCTGATTTTCTTTTAATGATAATTTTTCATAGTTTTTGTAGCAGTTTTTTCTTTTATATCTGATACACTATAAATTTCCGCTTCTCCAGCATTTTTGCTTCGCGAAAAGCCTGCTTTTAGAGCCGTATAAACGGGAATTTTAAAGTGGAATCAGTACATTAAAGAATACAGAGGAAAAATCGCCAGTTTCTCTTTTCATTTTCGTTTTATGTAGCTTTAAAAGCAGTTTTTTTGTGAGCAAAAAAACGGAAATTTACAGTTTATCGGATACAAAAATCATGGAGTGTCTGGCATAAAAATCCGTCCGCCGGAAATGCTGCCGGCGTGACGGAAGCATAAAATATTAAAAAAACTCGTTTTCTTAAAAAGGCTTCTCCATTTACGCGCCATTTTTTAAATTTTCACTTTCAAGAAATTTTTCTCTTTATCTGATAGCGCCGGTCATTTATACAGTATAAAATTCCACTTCCCCGGGTATTTTTGCTCCGCGAAAAGCCTGTTTTTAGAGCCGTATAAAACGGAATTTTAAAGTGGATCCAGTATCATCCTCTCTTTTTCTCTCATTTTCTTCCGCACAGTAGTTCAGAAAGAGTTCTTCGGCTGACAAAAAATCAGAAAAACAGAAATTTTGAGTATATTTTTTGAAAAGGAAAGGAAACCCCTTTTCTTTCGTGAGGGAAAATATTAAAATGTGATTATCGTTATACTCGATCCATGGTGATTTCACGTTTTAACTGTCTGCGCAAAAATCGGGATTTTACACCAGAAGCAAAATAAAATTCTGCTTCGCCGGTATTTTACACCCGACGATGCACTATAAATTTCCGTTTCCCCTGTCCGCCGGCAGGCAGGATTTCCACTTCACTGAAAATGCATGCTTCCAGAGCCGCGCAAAACGGAATTTTAAAGTAAAATACAGTATAAATCTGACATTTTATGTTCTTTTTTTAGTCTCAGACGAAGAAAAAAAACTTACATAAAATCAGCAAAAAACTTAAACTGAACATGGATCTGGTACAGAATGCAAAAAATGTTTTTGTATTATTATGTTCTGATATTTATAATAAAATATTAAATCATGAAAAGGAAAGGGAATCGGATGACAAAAAAAGGATCTTTATGTGCATTACTCGTTATTTTAGGTTTCTTTTTGCTGTGTAATTTCACACATGCTGAAGATAACGCGAATATGCGCCTGCCGGGAGGATATGCAGTGGTCGTTTCAGAAGAAACGGCGGAAAATGCGGAATGGAAACCCGTACTGGAAAAATTGGTATCTAAATATGACGCACAGGTAATAAGATACACGCAAAAATTGGAAGAAGTTTTACCCTCACTTCAGGAAAAACGTCCTCGGTATGTGTGTTTTTTAGCGCAGGCGAAAGAAGCGACTGGAAATATGGTCGTGGGCGCACACCGAATCTCCAGGGATATAGACGCGGATCTTTGGACAGACTGTCTCTGGTCCATTCTGACTGGGTATAACGCCCAGGACGCGATGAAAATCGTGGAAGAGAAACCTCTGGTAATTCGCCGGGTTTTGGGAGGCACGTCATTAAAGCTGGAATGTGCAGAATCCGGTGTATGGTACAGTGAAAGTAAAAAAAATGAAAAATGGGTGAAAAAACCAGGTGAAAAACCAGAACCGCAGCAGGGACCAGATGATACGACGAAAGCGATTATAGATGAGCTGGTGGAGGGAAAGGCTCAGCTGTTTTGCACTTCTGGGCATGCCACGGAGAGAGACTGGCAGATCGGTTACGCATATCGTAACGGACATTTTCGTTCACAGCCCGGTGGAAAATTAATCGGAGTCGATTCGAATCGTCAAGAATATGAAATTCAGAGTGATGAACCTCGGGTTCACCTGGGAATCGGAAACTGTTTAATCGGACACATAAATAATCCGGATAATTGCATGGCGCTGGGTCTGATGCATTCTGCGGGAGTTCGCCAGATGGTGGGATACATCGTACCCACATGGTATGGTTATATGGGCTGGGGAATGCTCGATTATTTTTATCTGCAGCCGGGGCGTTATACCGTTTCCGAGGCTTTTTTTGCGAATAATCAGGCTCTTCTTTACCGCATGGACGCAGCGTTTCCTGGTATGAATAAAAAGTATAATGAAATATTACGCACAGGGAATCAGACACGGACGGCACCCGTTCTTTCTGAAAAGGCGAAAGAATGGAACCTGTCCGTACGAGATCTGCAGGGACTGCTTCATGATCGGGACACGGTGGCAATTTATGGAGACCCCGCCTGGGACGCGCGAATGAAGGAAGGTCAAAATGAATGGTCACAGACAGTTACAGAAACAGGAGAAGGTACGAATCAGGAATTTACCGTTACGCTGAAGAAAATGGACTGTGATAATTCAGATAAAAATGGCTCCCAGCGCGGAGGACGGCCTCTTGTAATTTTCCTCCCGAATCGGTTAAGTCAGAATGAGGATGGCAGCGTAAAAAATCTAGAAGTTTTGGAAGGATCTGATCTGGAACCTGTAATCGCAGATGATTTTGTGCTGATACCACGTTTTGATATGGAAGCAGAAAAAGAGTATAAAATTCGATTTAAAGCGGAAAAAAAATAATCTGAAAAAGGTGTGCCGGTTCCCTTTCGATTTTCGTCAGGCTCACGGCCTTCCTTTATTTTGTTCCCGATGAAAATGATAAATTTCACTTCTTCGGTATTTTTACTGTAAGGACGATGAATATTTTATCATTATTCCACAATAAATTTTATTTTTTCGGTATTTTTACTCCTTCTGAAAATATCAGGTTTTGTGTGGCCATAAAAAGAATTTTCTTATGACCACACAAAAGGAAATTTATACCCGAGGCACTATAAATTACTGTTTTCTCTGTCCGCAGACAGACCGGCAGGCTTTTTGCTTCGCTGAAAAATGTCTGCTTTCAGAGCCGCACAAAACGGAAATTTAAAGTGGAACCAGTATAAAGTAAATTCAGAGGTATAAAATAAAATATGAGAGAGCCTGAAGAACATGGAACGGATTTTTATACCCGATACACTATAAAATTCCGCTTCTCCGGCATTTAGCTTCACTGAAAATGCCTGCTTTCAGAACCGCACAAAACGGAAATTTAAAGTGGAACCAGTATATTGTGGGCAGGCAGAATCTGTATATTATTATCAAAGAAATAACTTATGGATGAAATTTCCGAAAATACAAAAGATAATCTTAACGCTAAAAGGGAAGACGGCAAAGAAAAGTATGTGCAGATACGCCATAAAATGCCGATTCCCTTATCGCGTAAAAATGAACTGGTGGTGGCGGTTCCGCCCATGCATAGTAATGTGAATTTATCACGAATTATGCGTGCGGCGGGATGCTGCGGTGTGCGGCGCGTCATTTCTTGCGGAAACGCAAAAGTAAATCAAAAAATCGCCCGTGAGACGGGAAGTGACCTTACACTGGAAAATCATCGGACTCTTTCTCCGGAATTATTACGGAAATGGAAGAATCAGGGATACCGTTTAGTGGGACTGGAACAGACGAATGATTCTTACTGGTTATACGAATATTCTTTTCCACAAAAAACTTTTCTTGTTGTCGGGAATGAACGATTGGGAATAGACCCAGAAATTTTACAGGAGCTGGAGGATGTGGTGGAAATTCCCATGTTCGGACTTCCGAATTCTCATAATGCGGCGACTGCCACGGCGATCGCGATGTATGAATACTGCCGGCAGCATATGTGTGGAAAAATAGAGCAAGAATCTTCCGAAAAATAACTCTTCTGAAGAAACTTTTAGAAAGAATCGGTTCCGATTAAATTTCCATTTCTTACAGCACATTATACCCGATGCACTATAAATTTCCACTTCTCCGGCATTTTGATACACTGAAAATGCCTGCTTTTAGAGCCGCAAAAAACGAAAACTTAAAGTGGACCAGAGTATATTTATCTGTATGCTATAAAATTCTGCTTTTGAGGCATCTGATACGCTAAAAATGCCTGGGCTTAAAAACGGCACAAAACTGAAGTTTAAAGAAGAATCTGTTTAATTTTTGTAGGCACATTTATTTTTTAAATGGAGTTTTCGCGCGATTACCATAATAACCCATATTTCATGCTTCGCGACATGCCAGAGCGCAAAAATTTATCGTCCAGAATGCTGAATTTATGGTGCGCCGAGCACAATTACACCGATCGTAACGATAAAAATTAACATTCACAATAATTGCATTATGCACAAAAGAAGCAATTTATTGTCTCACTTTTTTTTTCTGGAATTTATTTATTTTTTTTACGATAAATTACGAATCAGGTTTTTTTGTGCCGACATGCTGGCGAATTATGATTTTCTGGATTTTTATTGGTACACAGGTTTCCTTTAACTTTTGGTTTCATCCAGTCATACTGCGGTATTTTCAGTTTATTAATTTTGTAAAATGGCAGATTATACTGATTCTCATTTAAATTTCTGTTTTGTGCGGCTCTAAAGCAGGTATTTTAATGAAGCAAAAATGCCGAGGAAGCGGAAATTTATAATGTATCGGGTATAAATTTCCTAGGAAATGAAAATTCATCCTTCATCGGAAATAAAGTAAAATCAGAAGGATTTACGGATTCCATATCTGATGTATTATAAGATGTATTATAAATTTTCACTTTTCCGGCATTTTACTTCGCTGGAAATCCCTCCTTTCAGAACCGCACATTATGGAATTTAAATAGTACACATTCCATTTAAATTTTATTTTATGGGTAAACGCAGAATTATTTAGTCCAGGCTGCAGTATGCAGAAAAGAAGAAAAGCAGAGAAGTGAAAATTTAGTACATCTGGTATAAATAACACGGTTTTTGCGATGAAATTTAAGTAGGGTAATGAGTATTACCAGTTTTACTGAATGAGTTTTTTAGGGCATCATGAGAAAAAATATTTATCGAATCGTAACCAAGAACGCAGAAGGTAAAATTCTTGTGCGAGACTTTTTAAAAGTTGAGGAAATCGGTCAGTTTCATGATCAGATCGGAGTGGATGACTGCAGTATTCACCATGGTCTTCGTGGTTTACCGATTTATCGGGGGTTAATTGGCCCCATGGCGGAGGGACCTCACATCATTCGGTATGAAGCTCCTGATGTTTTTGAAGTCATGACCAAAGAATGGATCGCGGCCGTTCCAGTACGCCGGCGCGGACATGTGAAGCGAAATATGTAGCAGGAACCATCATCTTTTCAAAATTACATTTCATTCAGCAAAAAAAACTGACATTCTAAAAGATTTCTTTTTCAAAAAATTATTCCACCGTATTTATATATTTCTGAACATATCCCAAAATTTTACTTTCACGGCATTTTCTTTTGTGTAAAGAGGTCTGCACTCAGAGTTCATGACAAAATTTAATGAAAGCCGGAATAAAAAGGAGAACAGAACCATGAACGTCTTCAGGAGTTTTTTAATAAGCCTGATTATCTTATTTTTCTTTGCCGTAATCGGCATTTTTTCTTTAAAAGCTCACTCCTTGTCGGAGGATGTGCTCATTTTTGTACCAGCAGTTCAGTGCAATAATTGTAGCTTCGGACAAAAAAAAGAAAAATGCTGTAAGTGCGGAAAATGGTATGGGACAACGAAATTTCCTGCGCGCGTGTGTAATAACTGCGGTTTCGGAAATAAAAAAGATAATTGCTGTATCTGCGGAAAATGGTGCGGTACGACAAAATTTCCGGCATATCTGTGTCGTGACTGTGCTTTCGGAAATAAAAAAAATAATTGCTGTATCTGCGGGAAATGGGCGCCGTAAATTTTTATACCCGATACACCATAAAAATTATGCCGGTCATAACGTACTGGAATAATTATTATACAAAAAAACAGTAAACATCATTATGGATCAAAATAAATCAGACCACGAAATTCAAAATTTTGAATCATTTTAAATAAATTTTATGGTTCTGCTCAAGAAAAATAAATGAGTACTTGCAGGAACCCAGAAATCGAGTATACTGAAATGGAGTTTCGCAGATGAAAGTATGAAGGTATTTTTATTTTTCCTAAGACCTTTAACCCCGTAAAATATAAAATGGTTACACGAGCAGAAGAATTTTCCGGTTTATCCGTGGCGATGACGACTCCTTTTCGTAATGGAAAAGTAGATCTGGAAGCCCTGGAGCGGCAAACTGAATTTCTTATTCATTCCGGCGTTACCTGTCTGGTTCCGGTGGGAACGACAGGTGAGTCCCCGACACTTTCTCACCCAGAACACGAAACCGTCATTAGCACGGTGGTAAGAGTCGCCGGCGGGCGCGTGAAAGTCATGCCCGGCACGGGGTCTAATAGTACAGAAGAAGCGATTCATTTAACGAAATGGGCGGAAAAAACGGGCGCAGATGCGGCTCTGGTCGTGGGCCCTTATTATAATAAACCCATGCAGGAGGGTTTTTATCAGCATTATAAAGCGGTGGCCACCTCTGTCGGAATTCCCGTATGCATTTATAATATTCCCGGAAGAACTTCAAAAAATATTGAACCTGCGACGATTATTCGCCTGGCGAACGATTTTCCTACGATCTGTATGTTAAAAGAAGCCACTGGCCAGATGGATCAGGCTTCACAAATTGCCTCTCAGACTGACCTCACTATTCTTAGTGGTGATGACAGCATGACGCTTCCTTATATGTCCATCGGCGCAAAAGGCGTGATTTCTGTCGTGGGAAATATCGTACCGAAAGATATGATCGCACTGTGTGATGCTTTTTTTCATGGAGAAATAATAAAAGCACAGCAGTTACATTACAAAACTTTTCAGTTATGCCGTGATATGTTAGGTCTGGCGACGAATCCCATTCCGATTAAAGCCGCGATGAAACTTCTGGGAATGGACACTGGAGAAATGCGTTTACCATTAACGCCGCTAGAACCTGAGAGTGAAATAAAACTCCGGCATACTCTGGAAGTTTATGGGATCTTATAAAATCATTTATGATTTTTGGCACCCGATGCATGATAAATTTCTACTTTCTTGGGATTTCTGCTTCCCTGAAAATGCCTGTTTTTGAGCCGCATAAAACGGAACGGAAATGAAAAGTAGTGTCTGAAATTTATCAGAACGGGATTATCGCTACAAAAATAAGTTTTTTTGTAAAAACTCTGAGATTTTTGTTTTTTTGTAAAATTTTGGATAATTTCACAAAATCTGTAAAAAATTTGACTTTTAAAAATAAATAAAGTATACTGATTATAGCATTTTTACATCTAAAACTGTAAATGCCTGTTCTTTTGGTATTTCACGCTGAATGAAGTGTTTTACCATTATATGTATATTATATTTTAAAATAGAATTAGGTACGTGTAAATATTTTGCTGTAACCTGGTTATTTCCCTGATTTAGATTTTTCTTTGGAGTATTTTTCATGAAAGTCATCTGTAATCGCGAAGAATTATTGCATGCGTTTTCGATCGCCGCGTCTGTGGTGAAGCCACAGTCCACAAAATCTGTACTAAAAAATATAAAATTGGAGGCAGATGATGAAACAGTGATCCTTTTAGGGACGGATCTGGAAATCGGGATTCGGATTCAGGTTCCAGGAGTTCAGATCGAACAGCCAGGGACAGTTCTTTTGCCCGTGGATCGTGTCGGAACACTTTTAAAGGAAAGTATCGAGGAAACGTTTATTCTGGAAAGTTCTGAAAATTTAACATTAATAAAAGCTGGAAAAAACACGTTTAAGTTTCCGACCGAGGATCCTGAGGGATTCCCAGAAATTGCGACTTTTGATGAACCGAATTATGTATCGCTGCCAAATCGTTTTTTGAAAGAGGGAATTCGGCGGACAATTTATGCTCTCGACACACAGACCGGGCGATATGCGCTGGGTGGCGTGCGTTTTGATCTGAAAGATAACACTCTTTATTTTGTCGCCACAGACGGCCGCCGACTGGCGAAGCAGGAAGTTTCGGTACAGACAGTCGGTGAAATTCCTTCAGAAATGGCGATTATCGTTTTACCACGGACACTACAGATTATTGAACGCATACTAGGTAATTCTGATGAAGATGTTTTTCTTGTTTTTCGTGACCAGCAGAGTATCCTTCTGAAAACACAGAATATCGTACTGTACTCCACTTTACTGGAGGGAAAATATCCTAACTGGCGAAAAATGGTCGAGCAGACCTATGAACCACGAAAGATTACACTTCCCGTGCGTCCATTTTCCTCTGTACTCCGTCAGGCGGCGATCGTCGCAGACAGAATTACTCCCGGAGTACTTCTGGAATTTTGTGAAGGAAAACTGGTACTGACCTGTCAGAGTCAGGATTTAGGAGAATCTCATCTGGAAATTCCCATCAGTTATGAGGAAGAATCACTCCAAGTAAAATTAAATCCGTATTACCTTATCGATTTTCTCCGCACGCTGGATCAAGATACGGTAATTACGATGAATATTCTTGACGATAAAAGTGCTGTTACATTCTTTACGGAGGATGGTTATTTATATCTCGTTATGCCTTTAGCCATTCATCGGGCTTAAAACATATCATTTTGTGCGTAATATAAATATAATCTGATTCTCCCTTAAATTTCCGTTTTGTGCGGCTCTGAACGCCGGCATTTTCAGCGAAGCAAAAATGCCGGGGAAGCGGAAATTTATGGGTATATCGGGAATAAAATACTTTTTTGTTAAGAAAAGCATTTTATTCTGTTTATTTTAAATTTCCGTATAATATGGTTCTGAAATCCAGTATTTTTCGCCATGTAAAATGCCTGGGGAATGTGGAAGTTTATCGCACTTCATGTACAAAAAAGTAAAATGAATATAACCGACGAGAAAAATAAAATGAGAACCGTCGTCCGGGCACGGCGGAAAAAAATTTTAGACAGAAAAAAGCGGAGCCTTCTTATTTTTCACCATTTACAGGCACTTTCTTGGTGGAAAAGGGCACGGACAATTCTTGTTTATATGAGTATTTCCTCTGAAGTGGAAACAGAGCCCATCATTTCAGAGATTCTTGGAAACACTTTTCATGAAATGCGAAAATGCGTAATTCCCTGGTGCCATGAAGACGGTCATCTGGAACTTTTTCATCTGAGTTCTCTAGAAGAACTGGAAGCCGGGACGATGAAAATCCTGGAACCCAAAAAAGTCTGGAAAAATGCAAAAGAACGCCAAGTTTCCATTTCCGCAGTGGATCTGATTCTGCTGCCAGGAATCGCTTTCGATAAAAAAGGCGGACGTCTTGGACAGGGAAAAGCCTTTTATGACCGGCTTTTATCTAAAATTTCTCCACAGACAAAAACCGTCGGTCTGGCATTTTCTTGCCAGATGGTTCCGTCTGTTCCCTGTGCAGAACATGACCGGCCCGTGGACGCCGTCATTACCGAAGAAGGCGTTTTCTTCTCTTCAGAAACTCGTACGCCTGAAATTTTTTAAAAACGTAAATACTGCGATTTTAATGCTTCTAAACGATTAATTACAGAAGAATCGTGTATGTCAGAATTTATACCACAAATTTTAATGTTTTGTGAAAAAACCGAAAAATTTTAGTGTATCCGGTTATATGCCCGAGCTTTAAATTTTCGCTTTCTCGGCATTTTGCTTTACCGAAAATGCCAGTTTCCAGAAATGCACAAAATACGGAAAATTAAATAGAATCAGATATAAGATATTTCGTCCACTTTAAAATTCGTTTTGTGTATTTATGATACCTGATAACAATAAATTTCCGTTTCTCCTGCTTTCAGAGCCACACAAAACGAAAATTTAAAGTGGAACCAGTATAAAATGGAAGTTTTCAAAAAAGCAGGACTCCATTTTTAGTAACAGCAGGTGAAGTGACATCTGCTGCTAAACTTATTTTACCACCGGGGCGGCCATGCGGGCAGAGGAGCACCCGTCAGTGAACGCGGCTTCACCTGTACGGAAACATTTTCCGCTGCAGAAAAATTATGAGATTCATGCTGGGCAGACTGTACTTCAGGAAAAGAATCTGCAGAGGCAAAATTATTTTTGTCCTGAACATGATTTTCCGGTAAGTAAGGGGAAACCGGCGGCATTTCCTGTACAGAATGTGTTTTTCGTGACGCCTCTTTACTTTCCATGGAAACTCGCGGCAGATCCGTCAGCTGTCTTACCGGTTCACTCTCAGGCATTTTTAAGGGCATCTGACTGCGAATATCCTTTTTTTCCGCCAGCAGAATACTTTCATTTCGTGGATTATGGATAACTTTTGACAGTTTAATCCGATTTAAATAAGCATGAATCGCCTCGAGTGAAATGTATATTCCTTCATTATTTTCCGGATCTGCCGAATTACATACTCCGAGTAATTCCCCTTCAGGAGAAAACATTCCCCCTCCACTGCGCCCCTGCACCGGCTGTGCAGAAACCACAAGATTCGGACATCCTAAATAACGATTTACTCCCGTAATGACCCCTTTTTGAAGCGTGGGAATATTCCCATGACTGCATCCCGCGGTGGAAATCGGCATTCCTTTACGCAGATGAAAATTTGGTGCCGCGACAGGCGAGACATTTACTGATTCATGCACCGGAATACTGATTACTGCCAGATCCCTACCATCATTCCGATGATAATCATGCGAAAGATATACGGCCTCCACATTCTGAAACCGATTTTCGCCAAAAAGATCCACTTCTATTTTATCTCCCGGACGATAATCACTAAAAAGGTGCCCGCAGGTAAGAATCAGCGCACGGCCTTCTCGACTGTCGATAATCGTCCCGCTTCCGGTACCACCATTCAGACGAATACGCACCGTGGAAGCTAAAAGATGTTTTTCATCACTCGATTTTATCGCTGGAAAATTTTGCTTTCCACCTTCCTCGGCTCTCTGAATTCCTAAATTTTTCTGAATTTCCGGAGCCCTCTGAACCTCAGCATTTTCTGAAGCCGCCACACTATTTTCTGTGACTGTCCCGGCATTCTCCCCACCTGAGACAGGAATCGAGTAAGAAACAGGCTGGATGCATCCATTCTTTTCCCCATTTTGTCGCTGCCGCGGCGGATTCCAGCGATTCGCGGCGATTTCTTCCACCGGAAAAGATACCTCCAGTCCTCGCCAAGCAGATCGTGCGCGTGTTTTTCGATTTTCTTTAGCATTTTCAGATATATTTCGTCTCTGGTTTACCGTAATTCCTTCTGACGAAACCTGCTTCGGAGTCTGTTCCTGCGCAACAGAAAATTCCACAGAAGGCACCGGCCTGAGACTCCTTCCCGCCTGACGCATTACCTCCGCTAATTTCGTTTCGCTGGTCATTCCCACCATGCGCGTATATTCTTTTCCATCTGCCAGTATCACAAAACATGGAATACTCGAAACGCCATATTTCTGTGCCAGAGAAGTTTCCTCTGACGTATTAATCTTTTTAATGGAAAACCCACGTGAACACAGCCGATCTATTACCGGCGACATTCGGCGGCACGGGCCACAGTAATCACCATAAAAATCCAAAAGAACCACACGTGAATCCGGTACGTCATCTTTATGATCGTCCTGAGAATTATTATATTTATAAAATTCCTCACCATTCTGGGATTTCTGAAAAGATGAAATAATCCGATTCGAAGCATGAATCTTATGGTTATCTCCTGCGGCAGATCCCTCCTGCCCCATAACCAGAGAATTTTTACCTGAAAGTATAATGAAAGAGCATATTCCCACAAGAATGAAAATATTTTTGGAGAAAAGAGAATGCATTAAGACCTCCGATAAGCCATTTTTACTCGATACATTATTTCATTTCCGCTTTCCTGCATTTACACCCAAACATCCATTCACATTTTTATTCGTTTTCTTTATGTTATTATCACAGCAGCCATATTTTTGACTGCAAAACATACAGAAAAACTAAAAGAACTTTTCGTAATTCTAAAATAAATAGAATGGAATAAGGTGCGCCCGCCATATACCGACCGAATATTTCATTTTTTACCACTCAGACAGAGGGGTTTTTCACGGAGAAAAAATAATAATAAATGTATCGGATATATAATGCTGCCTTTATGACCGCATAATGCGAATTCTAAAAATGCACCGATTATTTCCATTACAGAAACCGTTCTGACGGACGTTATATCTGCTGTTTCGCAAAGTGTGTGGTGAAAAATCTCGCAGAACAAAAATCTTTTTTAACGTACTTCTCTCAGAACGATTTACTGTAACGGAAGAACAGCGAAAACCTTCCATGATTTCCGAACCTCTTCTCTTGATGTATCTCGCAGCGTGGGAATTTTTCCTTCCATGGATTTTCCCGCGCTCCTTCTCATCTAAATGTGAAAACACATCAAGTTTTTGTATTTTGCAGAATTTTTGGATTTCGCGCAATCTCAATTTAACGATTTTATGGAATATTTCTTTAAAAGTTAAAAAAATTTTTAAGTTTTATCGTAAAATGAAATATTTTTTAGAAAAAATTTAATATTTTATATATTTCTTGAAAATAAAGTTTTTGTTCAGTTAATCTTTTTTGTCCATCATATTCACCCAAAAATATCCGTGTTTTTTGTTTAACCTTTCATTTTATACTGGCTCCACTTTAAATTTCCGTTCATGCGGCTCTAAAAGCAGGGCATTTTCAGCAAAAAAAGATGCCGATGAAACAGAAATTTATAGTGTAACGGATATAATAACTCTGAACTTTTTTAATGAAATTTACTCTGCATCTAAATTTCTCACCCACTTCATTTTTTATACACATATCCATTCTGCATTTTTAGCAAAAAAAATATCTTTATAACTCAGAAAAGCTTTCGTAATTTTCTGTTAAAAAGGTGACCGGGTGGAAAAATTTTCCATTTCTGATATGATATTTATAGTCATATTAATTTAAAGATATATTTTAGGTCGGTATCCTCATAAATTTCTGTTCTCACGCCTTTTACTGAAAATATCTGTTTTATCCCGGTTCCACTTTTCAATTTAACTTTTGTGTGACTCTGGCAGCAGGCTTTTCAGCAAAAAATAAAATGCCGGAGAAATGAAAGTTTACTGCACACTAAACTTTCCTAAATAAAACAGAAATTTTTTGGATACTTCCACATTTTTTAATGAGGTTTTATCATGATCCGTACACGTTTTGCTCCCAGTCCCACAGGTTATTTACATATCGGAGGAGTGCGTACTGCTCTTTTTTGTTGGCTTTTCGCAAAACATGAGGGAGGAAAGTTTATTTTAAGAATAGATGATACGGATCGTCAGCGTAACCAGGAAGAAGCACTGGAACCTATTCTTCACGGCCTCCAGTGGCTGGGCATTACCTGGGATGAAGGTCCAAAAGTCGGCGGACCTTTCGGACCTTATTACCAGTCTGAAAGAAATGCTTTTTATCAGAATGCGGTGGACCAGCTTTTAGCCTCTGGCCATGCTTACCGTGATTATGCCCGCGCGGAAGAATTAACACAGGAACGGGAAGAAGCAGCCCAAAATAAAAATAGCGGTGCGTACACATATAGCCGCCGGTGGATGGCCGACACTCCCGAAAAACAGGCAGCTTTTGAAGCAGAAGGACGTTCATGCGTCATACGTCTAAAAATGCCCCGAGGAAATGAGAAACTCGAATTTTATGATCTCGTACGTGGCCATGTTTCTTTTGACTGGGCACAGGAGCAGGATCATGTCATTCAGCGTGCCGACGGTTCTTTCATTTACCATCTGGCGAATGTCGTGGACGATCATGCGTTTCAGATTACACATGTCATTCGTGCAGAAGAACATCTTTCGAATACTCCCCGACAGATTTTCATCTGTGATGCTCTCGGGTATCCCCGCCCACAGTATGCTCATCTGCCTTTCGTCGCGGAGCCGGGAAATAAAACGAAGCTCAGTAAAAGAAAACTGGATAAGTACATGAAGAACAAGGATTTTGCAAAACTTGTGGAGCATGGACTTTCGATCGCCGCGCGACTCGGTCTGGAAGCATCTCTGGAAACGTTTAATCCAGTAATCACAGACTTTTTTGAGCAGATCGGATTTTTACCCTCTGCCGTGCTGAATTATCTCGCACTGCTGGGATGGTCACTGGATGATAAAACTGAAGAATTCACCGTTCAGGAACTCATTCACGCTTTTTCTCTTGACCGAGTAAATAAATCCGCCGCGAGTTTTGATCCCGCAAAACTTATGTCATTTCAGGAACGCGCCATGCAGAAACTTCCTCTGGAAGAAAAATTTGCCGGCGTGGTGCCTTTCATGATTCAAGGAAAAATGATCTCTGAGGAAAATCTAAATACCGAAAAATCAAAAATTCTTGCGCTGCTGACAGCGGCCGCTGACAGAATTAAAGTTTTTGGAGACATTTTGGATTACTCCGACTTTTTTGTAAACGATTCAGAACTGATTTATGATACGGCCGCATTTCAAAAACGCATCATGAAGGACGGCGCAAAAGAACTGCTGGGAAAATATGCGGAAAAACTTAAGGCCATTACGGAATTTACCGCCCAAAACACCGAAGAATCCATGAGAATATTTCTGGAAGAAGAACACATTAAAACAGGAGATATTATTCACGCCCTGCGTGTGGCAGTCACAGGAAAAACCGTCGGAATCGGCATGTTCGAAACGCTGGAAATTTTAGGAAAAGAATGTGTTCTGAACCGAATTTCCCGCGCTCTGAACGAAACGGTTTAACTTTATACCCGATGCACTATAAATTTCCACTTCCCCTGTCCGCCGACAGGCCGACCAGTATATTTTGCATTCTTGAAAACCTCCTTTCAGAATCATAAAATGGGAATTTAAAGGAGAACCAGCACATCTCTTGTCTGACGGTTCTCACATAACGCACCCTTTTCCTCCTAAAATATACTGCTTCCACATAAAATTTAAATTTTATAACGGTCACGAAAATAGGTTTTCCGCGAAGCAAAAATACTTCGGACATAAAAATTTTAGTATCTCAAAGATAATTTCCTTTATCGAAAACGGGAAAACCTTTTTATTCCTGACATGCTATAAATATTCACGTTTCTGTCATTCCTCAATTCTTGAGCACTGACGGCCCGAACCGTGAAATAAAAAATGAAAAGAGAGTCAGCATATCCAAAAATCATGTTACCTTTTGAAGAATTTCTTTTTTGGGACGCCAAAATTCCCGGTTCACCTGCGGATGCCATAACACACCTGATTTTTCACGGTACGCTTAAACGTGAAATTTTTGAGCGTGCACTGTACATTCAGTTAAAAAAGACACTTCGCGCATATACGACCATTCACGAAAACGAAAACGGCACCATTTATTGGGAAACGTGCCCTGACATACAAGAGAAACTGCGCTTTCCTCTCGGGGAATCATTTCTGCGGTGGTATCCTGAATCCTGGAATTCTCAAAACTCGCCAAAACAGCTTTTTCCTCTGGACATTACGCAGACACCGGGTATACGATTTCTCGTCTTTCAGGATCCTGCTTCCGACAGAACAGACATTCTTTTCCACTTTCATCACGTTACGACAGACGCGATCGGCTCTTTCCATTTTCTGGAAAAACTCTTCCTCTCATACACTCAGCTTCTTCACGAAGACATTTTTTCTGAAAAGAATACTTCTTCTCCAGAATCCATTCCTGTCAGCATGAAAGCACCTCTCCATTTTTCCTTATTATGGATGATTACTGGCGTTCTTTTCTCATGGCTTTTTTCTTGGATAAATCCTTGGCGAAAAAAGATATGGCAGATACCCTCCACGCAGAATCACCTCCATTTAAATGAACACCCAGAACCGACAGGATATTTAACAGACCGAGTTTCCCAAAAAACTTTCATGATTCCCCGTGAATTCCGTTTTAGTAAAGAGGAAACGGAACACATACGAAAAATAGCCAAAACATACGGGGTTACCTTAAATGATTTTCTTCTGACGGCCTGCTTTCTTGCCGCCGCGAGATGGAAAGTTCATATGGAAAAAAACGCATCTCCCGCCACACGCCATTCCATTCTGCGCGCCGCGATTCCCGTAAACCTGCGCCCCTCCTCCGGAGAAATGAACACTCTCGGAAATTGCGTCAGCATTCTTTTTTTAAATTGTACTCCACAGGAATGCCTTTCTGAAAATCGGCAGAAATTATTAAAAAAAATCGCGCAGCAGATGAATCTTATGAAAAAAACGGATCGTCGTCAGCTGGTTTTATACGGCACACAGGGGCTTCATGATTTACGCCGGGGAAAAAAACATCCACGCTGGGGAATGGAGCTTTATTTAAAGTTCCGCCCCACGCTGGCCACTTTCGTCTTTTCGAATCTCGGCATACTTCTGCCATGTAAACAGCTCCCCCACACCACCGACGGAAAATTATGCCTCGGAAACGCAGTACTGGAAGACATCATCCTGGCCTCACCCCGAACCACGAATGCCGGCATTTTTTTTCCTGTCGGAACGTACGCCGGCCAGTTACGCCTTTTTGCCATTTATGATCCATCAAAACTCCGCGCTAAAGATGCCGAACTCTGGTTAACCTTCTTTTCTGAAGAAATCCGAAAATTCATCTCTCTTTCTTCATCACATTCCACCATATAATTTTATACGGACACCCCCTCCCCAAAAAAACACGCTCCGATCTCCATACATACCTCCACCATCCGGCAAAATCTTACGCCACTTTTCCGATAATCCGAGTAAATTTCATAACATTTATACCCATATACTATGAATTTCCGCTTCCACGGCATTTTTTTGCTGAAAATGCCTGCGTTCAGAGCTGCACAAAATGAAAATTTAAAGGAGAACCAGTATACCGCCCCTAAAAAGAAAGGGCGAGAACGGCCATGAAGAGGAGAAATTCTGTGCTAATTTTCAGAAATCCTGATAAAAAAAGCATTTACATCATAAAAAAAGACCGTCCTGTGATTTTTTTCATGATTTTTCAGAAATCCTGATAAAAAAGCGTTCCTCACATAAAAAAAGACCGTCATGTGACTTTTTCATAATTTTTCAAAAATCCTGATAAAAAAGCATTCACATCATAAAAAAAGACCGTCATGTGATTTTTTTCATGATTTTTCAGAAATCCTGATAAAAAAGCGTTCACATCATAAAAAAAGACCGCCCTGTGATTTTTTCACAAAACGGTCTGACGCCCGAAGAAGGACTCGAACCTACGACCCAGCGGTTAACAGCCGCTTGCTCTACCGACTGAGCTATTCGGGCAACACAAAACATTCTAACCTAAACACAAAAAATGAAAAGTACCCCCCATTAAAAATTTTTTAAAATTATAATTTTATATAAATCACTGTTTTTTTAAGAATTTCTCTGATTTTACCCCTGAATTTTTTATTTTTTCATGAAGTTTTCTCTGATTTTCCCCCCACAGATTTTTTGTTTCTTCATAAGGTTTTCTCTGATTTTAACCCCCGGTTTTTTT
>JAUNBR010000060.1 GCA_030527015.1 Planctomycetia bacterium | reverse complement strand
GCCAGCAGGAAAAAGCCGGCGAATTTATCTAAACTGCCCCCCCCCCCGTATTTTACAGGAAAAATAAGATCTTTTCGTTACGTTTTCCATAGTGGAGAACCCTTTCTTATGAGAACTGAAGAAAATAAACCCATAAAAACTATTTTTGTTCAGAAACAATTTTTACAGAACTTCTAAAATTTTGCGCCTGGTACGCCCATTTTAATTTTGTTTATATTTTATATCCGATACACTATAAAAAACCACTTTTTCGGCATTTTTTTCGCTGAAAATGCCTGTTTTCGGAACCGAAAAAAACGGAAATTTAAAATGGAACCAATATAAATTATAATTACCACTTAACAAAAATCAAGAGATAAAATAAAAATTTTCAAAAAAATATAAAAAAAATATCATGGACACCCGGGAATATGACGATTCAGAGATTTGATTCCCGATACATTAAAAAATACCGCTTTTCCGGGATTTTTTTCGCTGAAAATGGTAGTTTTAAGAATGGCGTAAAACGGAAATTAAAAGTGGAAGCAGAGAATTTCCCCGAGGGATCATCATTTCCGTATTTTCGCTTGGCTGTGTACGAAAAAGACTGCGGCAAACGCTGTTTTTTGAAGCGCATGGAGGAAATTCGGGGAAAAAAGACGCTTTACGCCCATTCGCGCTGAATGAAAGTGGTGTCGCCCTGCGCGTTTTGGAAAACCGGGTGGCGGAGAATTTCCAACTGACGGGGAATCGTGGTTTTGATTCCCTCGACGTGAAATTCCTCCAGGGCACGAATCATTCGAGAAATGGCTTCCTGACGGTCTTTCCCACGGACAATTAGTTTTCCGATCATTGAGTCATAATGAGGTGAAATGGTGTATCCGGCGTGAATGTGTGAGTCGAAACGAACACCGAAACCGCCTGGAATGATGAGCTTCGAAATGGTGCCCGGGGAAGGACAAAAATTGTTTTCCGGATCCTCCGCGTTAATACGGCACTCGATCGAATGACCATTTGCCCGAACATCATTTTGCGTGAAGGGGAGTTTTTCGCCGGCCGCGACGAGAATTTGTGACTGAATTAAGTCGATTCCCGTCAATTCTTCCGAAACGGGATGCTCCACCTGAATTCGAGCGTTTAACTCGATAAAATAATAATTTCCATCACCGTCGACGATAAATTCGATCGTCCCAGCATTCGTGTAATTCGCAGAACGGACTAAACGAACCGCGGCCTGACACATTTCCTGACGGGTCTTTTCGCTGATGTGAGGAGAAGGCGTTTCCTCTAAAAGTTTCTGATGCCTGCGCTGCATGGTACAGTCACGCTCCCAGAGGTGGACGACGTTTCCATGGTGATCCGCGATAATCTGAACTTCTACATGCCTGGGGTGCAAGATGTATTTTTCGATATAAACATCCCCATTTCCGAAAGCCGCCTGAGCTTCTTGTCGCGCCTGTTTAAATGCGGTTTTCAGAGATTCCTCGTCCATCGCGACGCGCATTCCACGTCCACCACCACCGGCAGTGGCTTTAATCAGGACGGGAAAACCGAACTCCTTGGCAATTTTCAGCGCTTCATTCTCGTCGTGGATGATTCCCTCACTTCCCGGAACCGTGGGTACGCCAGCCTGTCGGGCCAGACCACGCGCTGTGTTTTTGTCGCCCAGCATGGCCATGGCCTGATGCGAGGGACCGATAAATTCAAAATTACAGGAACGACAGATTTCCGCGAAATGCGCATTCTCGGCTAAAAAACCATATCCGGGGTGAATGGCCTGGACGTTACCGACCTCTGCGGCACTAATAATTCGATCAATTTTTAAATAACTGTCCGCGGATTTCGGAGGGCCAATACAGATCGCGCGATCCGCGAGATCCAGATACGCTGCACCACGATCCGCCTGGCTGTAAACCGCGACACTCTCGATTCCCATTTCCCGACACGCACGAAAAATCCGCAGTGCGATTTCTCCACGATTCGCTACTAATATTCTTTGAAACATAATA
The DNA here is from genome assembly GCA_030527015.1 of Planctomycetia bacterium. Lineage (GTDB taxonomy): Bacteria > Planctomycetota > Planctomycetia > Pirellulales > Thermoguttaceae > RGIG3701. Next base: position 23,057 of record JAUNBR010000060.1, on the reverse strand, counting down.
ATATGATTAAATCTGATTAAAAAAGTAAATGAGAAATTTATATCGGATACACCAGAAACTCCGCTTCTCCGACATTTTTCAGACACAAGAAACGCCTGCTTCGCGACAGAAAAACAAAACGCAGACCAGGAAAATTATCCGCGAGGATCCACTTTAAACATGGCTTGGCCGTACTCGATCGGATCACCGTCTTTTACCAGAACCGCAACGATTTTTCCTGAAACCTTGGCGGGAATCTGGTTAAATACCTTCATGGCCTCAACAATACATACGGTTTTCTCTGGGCTTACCAAATCACCGACAGAAACGAATGGCGAAGAATCTGGATCCGGTTTCGAGAAAAAAGTTCCGACGATCGGACTGACGATCTCCACAAGTGGACTTTCTTCCTTATCCGTCAGGGGCAGCGAAGATTCCACGGCAGGGGCAGAACTCACATGGCTTACCACCGGTGCTGCGGATAAAGACGGCATCAGCACCGGCGCGGCACCTCCACGCTTTAACGAAATGGACGTCTCCCCCTGATGAATTTCCAGCTCGGTAAGATCATAATCCTTCATCATCTGAACAAAACGACGAACCTTCGGGACATCAAACATTTCCGGTGAACCACAGACCAGACTTTCTGATTTTTCTGACTTTTGCGTATTTTTCATCTCGGTGAGTATTTAAAATTTAAGGAAAATTAAAAGAAAAACATAAAAAGTAGGAAATTTTACACTATTTTTCATGCTTACGTTTTTGTGTGGATTCCATGCGATCTTTTTTAATCGACAAGAATATCATTCAGACTCTTGGGGACATTCGTCAGCACTTCACACCCACGGCGCGTTACGAGAATATCATCCTCGATTCTCACTCCACCCCAGTTTTCGATATAAATGCCAGGCTCCACTGTAATTACCATTCCAGGGCGCAGCACCGTATGACATTTCGGACTGAAACTAGGCGCTTCATGAATCTGAAGCCCGATTCCATGCCCTAAACCATGGCCAAAACAGTCGCCGAAACCCGCTTTTGCGATATAATTTCGCGCCACGGCGTCAATCATATCACAAGAGACGCCCGGTTTTATCGCGTCAATTGCTTTTTGCTGAGCATCCAAAACAGTTTTATAAATCTTTTGAAACTTTTTGGTCATTTCGCCTAAAACCAAAACACGAGTTAAATCACTTTTATAACCTTTATAATCCGCCCCCCAATCGACAAGCAGCATATTCGCACCCGCTAAAGAAGCGTCCGTCGGAACCGCATGACACTGCGCAGCTCTCGCATCCAGCGCAATAATCGACGGAAAACTCTCTCCGCGTGCACCTAAAAGCCGCATGGTGTAATTCATTTCCGTGGCAAGCTGCGCTTCCGTTTTCTCTGCCGTAAGTGTCGCACGCATGGCCATGAATGCTTTCCCGGCAATTTTTCCTGCTGTGCGTAAAAGCGCAATTTCGTGCGTGTCCTTAATCTGACGTAACTCTAAAAGAGCGTTGTTCAGCGGAAATAAATGTTCCGTAACCTTCTCTCGCACTTTTAAAGACATCCCTAAAGACATGGTCTCCGCCTCCACTGCCAGGGTTAAATCCGTAACTTCACGCGATGGAAAATATTTCGATAATTGCTGCTTTACCAGATCCAGCATGCTCGTCTGTGTATCTCGTATGCAAAATTCCAGACCAGGACTCTCCTCCGCAATTTGCAGTGTATACCGTGAATCCGACAACAGAATCTGCCCATCCGGGAAAACCAGTAAATAACTGTCGCCTCCAGTAAAACCGGTCAGCCAGGTAACATTTATGAAATTCGTAATAAGTATCGCGTCTGCCGGTGATTTTTTAAGGAGTTTTCGAAGTTTTTCACATCTCTGAAAATGAAAATCAGCCATTTTATTCATTCCACAAATTATCCTGGGTTATTTTAAATTTCCGTTTTATGCGCTTCTGAAAGCAGGCATTTTCAGCAAAGCAAAAATGCCGGGGAAGTGAAAATTTATAGTGCATCGGCAACAAAAAACCATGGGAAAATTTCGCACTTTAAACATTCTGAACGAACCACATAAAAAATATTATCGCATTTTATGGGATTTTACATTAATAAATATTTACTTTGCCCGCGCCGCCGGACATTTCTTCTTTCTTCATTTCCGTAAACAAAAATCTAGATTTTACGGTTAAATCGGTTCTTATACTCGGATTCCACTTTCCATTTCCTTTTTGTACGCCTCTGAAAACAAGCGGTTTCACCAAGCAAAAATGCCGGAAAAGAGGAAATTTATAGTGCATCGGGCATGAAAAGAAACCCACTCACAAATTTCCATTATTATACCGCCTTCCTGCGAAATTGGGAAGGGTGGGCGAACAAAAGTGCTTTCTCCTCTCCCCATACGATACAAAATTTCAAAAAAGGTATAAAAATGTGAACATACTTAAAGTGCAAAACGTAAATAACTTCTAAAACCCATAAAAGTGCCGGAAAACCCTAAATAAATTTTCCAGGGACGTTTCCTCACCTCTGACATCCATACAATCATTAAACTTTGCGTATTTTCTCATTTTATTTCACTTTTTTTGCGGTGACTGGTGAGCAAGATTTCCAATATTCCTTTCATGAAAACTTCGAAAAATATAAAGATGGCGTAATTGTAAATGTAATGTGATAAATTTTTGGTTTTAAAGATCGCGGCCATCAAAAGCTAGAAAATGTGCTTACAAACTGACTTTAAGGGGTATGTAAATGATATAAACATCTGATTAATAAACGCCTCCTCTTTCTCCGAGACATATTTTTCTATAAATTCAACAAATTTTTTTGTAAATTAGGGAAAATACGCTTGACACGGGGGGGGGGGGGGGTATAATATACATATGTAAATTATACATTTATGGCAGTTTTTTTCCTTTTTATCCATCCCAATTTCATAGGTTTAAATCAACAATCATGGAATATAAAAATCTTTCTTTCTGTTTATTAATCTCTTTGTTTGTTTTTGTTTCCCAGGCCTCGGGAGATGGTACGTATACGGACCTTGACGACAGCACCCATACTGTCGTTACGGAAGGTGGAACTATTACGTTAAACAATACTCAAAATGCCAACTTTACAGGAAGTTTTACCGGTTCTCCCACGAAAATCATCGTTAATGCAGCGGGCTACACACAAGGTCTGTACTCTTGCGGCATGAATTCTACGGGTACGCCGCAAACTGGCATTTTAACCGGTTTTTTCAGTACAATTCCTGCCTCTCTTACCACTTCGGTAACAATAGAATCCGGAACTCTGGATTTTACATCGGAACACAGGGCCAGCGGTGGTACGAATCTTTATTATGGTCTTGCCTTTACCGTTGCCGATGGCGCGACGCTTCAGTACAACACAAAATCGAACGGCCAAGAAATAAGTACCGTGGAAATTCAAAAGGGCGGCACGTTAAAATTCAACACAAACACTCAAATTGGAAAAATATTCAGTGGAGTTATCTCTGGGGCTGGTGACGTCTATTTTAACGGAACTTCTCCTCTTGATAGTAATAACTCATATCCTATAGACCTTTATCCTAATAATACTTATACGGGCGATACCTACATTTGGGGAGGGAACAAAGACGCAACTGGAAATACATTAATAGCATTTGCCCGTGCAAGAGGGAATGTGGAAGGAAATTATTTCGGGACGACGGGTACCATCATTTTAGATTATGGTGCCATTAGTAATACGTCTGCTGGCAGCCCCACAATAAGCAATAATATCGAAGTACGGGATTATGGTATTTTGCGTGCTGGAAACGGAAATTCTCTGACATTTAAAGGCAATATTTCTGGCACCGGCAAACTTTATATTGCCCGCGATAACGGAACGGTCTACCTTGGTGGTAATAATGTTGATCATACGGGTGGCGTGGAAATTGGGACCTCTCCCTTGAATTTTAGTAGTAAGTATGGTTCTACGGTGAAGATCACACACGCTAATGCCTTGGGTTCGGGGCCGGTAAACTTTAATTATTCCCCCGGAGATGACACATCTCTCTCCCCAACGACGCTGGACTTGGAAGGTTATGATGTGACGATCGGTGGTCTTTCCAGTTTGAAATATGGAACAACAGACGAGTACGTTACCAAAGTCTATTTTTATGATTCCGTAGGAGGGGGTAACGTAACCATTAAGAGTTCTGTTGCCGCAGGACAGGAAGCGATCTATGCGGGTTATTTTACTGACCCTAATGGCAATCATCCTGTTGCGAGTATCACCATAACGGGCGAAGGAACACAAACGTTTGCAAATACTATTCCAGAGAACACTAAGCTCATTGTTGATGGTGGAACGGTAAAATTAAGCAGTGAGATAGCTACCGAAACAGTTGTGGGAAACATGCACTCGAAAATCACGGTGAAAAGTGGGGGCGTGCTGACGACGGATTATGATTTGACATACCCGCTCATTGAGGGAGGGTCAGCGACCGATTACATCGACATTGCCGGTGGGGATTTCTCCGATAACGGAACACTGAGAATAGATATTTACAACTTGGATGAATTTAGTCGATTTGATTTGACCGCGCCCATTGCGGATACGGACTATAATTCCGACCTGGGTTTCGTCAGTACGAATTTACTCACTGAAGGTGGTTTTACTCCGACGGCCGGCGATTTCTTCAATCTTTCTTATAATGTGTCACAATTTAACAGTTTTACAACAGATGTCAATTTAGAAATGTGGCTGAGCGTAAAAGACCGGGCACTTTGGGATCTGAACTGGTACGCAACCAATGTAGGATACGGCACAAATACATTAGTCTTAGAGTATGTCGGGATACTGACGCCAGAACCTTCGACCTGGGGAATGCTTCTTTTAGGAATCCTTGGAATGATGTATTTTCGCAAAAAGCGTGTTCAAAAATAGAGTACGAAACACCCTGCGCTGGGAACTCTCGGTACGCCCAGCAGAGTCTAAATTTCTATTTTCCGGCGGCGGACAGACAGGCATTTTCACTCACTGCCAGCAGTAGACGAGAATGAAAATGCCTGTGTTTAAGCGCGGCCACAACGGAAATTTAAAGTGGAAGCAGTAAAAGAGAAATCGTGTATATACTGGTTCCAAATTAAAATTTCGTTTTGTGCGGCTCTAAAAGCAGGCTTTTTCAGCGAAGCAAAAAAGCCGGGGAAGCGGAATTTTATAATGAATCGTGTATATCATTTCATGTGCCACGAAACTCGCAAAAACTCGGAGTTTCGCAAAATGAAAAACTCCTCCCTAAAATTAGAGGAGAAAATGAAAAATTGCGCAGGGTAACGTTAAAAATTCACTTCTTCCGGTACCTGAATGTTTAACCGGTTCATGGTGTCCAGCACGGGCAAATCATGATCGTTACCATGAGACTTCCTACACCATACGGCCAAAACGTCTTCCGGCATCATGGCCAGCAGTGCAGCGGTCGTGATTACCTTTCTGGCAAAATTTCGCGCAGATTCTTCCGTCTGAAACCCTAAATCTTTCGCCTCCATGACGACATTCGCATAATGCATCATTTTTTGTTCTCCATCCATGTGAGAAGTTGCCAAAACATTCCCCCTTCATCATTCGATACACGTAAAATTCGCCGCTTCAGGGCATACCAGGACACATGAAAACAGATTTTCGTGATGAGATAAAGAAAAAGTCAGGTGCATCGAGGATAAAAGGAACGATATATATGGATTATAACCAGAGAAAGATTATAAAATAAATAGCATCTTTAGCTTTTTTTATAAAATTTTAAAATTTTTATAAAAAAATTAAGAAAAAATGCCGATTTTTTAAAATAGGAAAGAAAAATTTTGCTTTGGCGTATGCCTGGAAAGGTCAAATTATAGTATATATCGGGTAAAATCAGGAAAAAAGATCATTGTGCCAGAGATTTTTTCCCTTCCGGTGAGGCGGAAATAGGAACATTCTGCGGTAAAGGACGTGACGCGACCAAAAACCCCAGGCGGTAAAGTTCTTCTTTCAGCACGGTAAACTCCCCAAAAGAATCAGGATAAACCCATAAAGTGATAATATTATTCCGAGGGTTTAACCCCGAAAGCCGACTTTTAAAAGCAGACATTTCACGTAACGCGAATTCAGGAGCTTCGCCAAACTGAGAAATCGAAGGAGTTTCCAGCGTCCAATAAACATCTAAAAAAGGTTTCCCGGTAATGATGGTTTTTACGTGCAGAGAAAAACCGTTTATAGGCCCGATGATGTCATTTTTCTGTCCGGAAGTTAATAACGTGCCGGTGGCTTCTTTTGTCCGACGCTTATATATTTCGATTAATTCGTCCATGGGAATATACAAAACTTTCCCCTCTTTCAGGATGAAATGAGTTTCCTGTGTACTGACATTCCGTAAAATAGGCGTCATCTTATGCTCAATTTTCATGGGGCCGCCATTTTTTCCTTTTACCGCAGTTTCCGCTTCCACTAAAAGCTCCTGCGAACGCCGAATTTCATCTTCATACTTCAGAATTCTTTGCTGTGCAGCTAAAAATTCCTGATTTTTGAGCGTTTCCGTTTCGGAGAGTTTTTTTAACTCCCTCTGAAGCGAAGAAAGCGTTTCCGAGGCCTTTCGCTTTTCCTCCACAGAAAAATTTATCTCCGATTCCAACTGAAGATCCTGACGCCGAAGCGTTTCCATCCGTGCGATAAGGATTTTCTTTTGCTCCTCTATTTCCTGTAATTCAGAATTTACACGATCCATTTCCCTCGCGTGCTGGAGAACAAAAGCCGCTCTTTCAGCCTCTGCCCGAGAAATATCGTGTTCACTAAAATCGTTTTTTTGAGATATGGACGCATCCGGAAGCGTGGCAGCCTCTCCTTCTTCCGAATCCCACGATGTAATTTGAGATCCGACGATCACCACTAAAATGATCAAAATTCCCACGATGTTTGAAACCACATCTAAAAAAGAATCTTGGCCGACTCCGATTTCATTTTGTCGAGAACGTCTACTCATGATGTTTATGATAAAGATAAAAATTTAAAGTAAAATTCGAATTATATTTCTTCTATTTTCAGACCACTATTATTTAGCATCAGATTCAAATCACGAAAAATTTCTCGTGCATCCTCCGCCACATGAACACGCAGCAGCGGACGCCAGTACATTCCCGGGCCAGGATTCCCCCAGCTGGAAACACGGCTTCCGACTTCAGCCACTAACTTTTTTGTCGTACTGTAAGTGGTCGTAAAGGGAATCGTAACTTCCGGCATATCCGAAGTTTTAGTCACCACCATTCGGTCTGGGTAACACTCCACCCGGATGGGACGAATTAAAGGAGATCGAGACGGATGGTAATCCTCTAAAGCCCAATTCGCCTGTTTTGGTAAATCAGAAGAAGAATGGTCACCAGATGAAGAACATGAACCTTTCGAAGAAGGAGATGAGTTGCCGAGCACATCCGATTCACCTGGCGTGGAGGCATTCTCCGAAACCATCTCCTGCGAAGGAAGATTCATTTTTATACTATTATTTTCATTTAAATTGGAGGATAAAATATCGGGATCCCCCATGGAAGATTCTGTTCCAGAGAAATCTCCTGACGATTTTTGCGCCACATTCGGGAAAATGCCAGTATCTTGTGCAGCTTCGTCGGGAAAAACAGTCGTAGAACGTATTTCATTACCATTCCCAAGAAGAGAAGTTCCATCCGGATTAACCGGCCAGTCAGAAGCAGCGTAACCTCTGCGCTGAGAATTACGGAGCGTTTTTTCCAGACGACTTCCTGGCTCGATATTCAGCACATTCGTGCCCTGACTGGTCGGATGAAACGCCATAACGCCACCTGCCTGAGAGTATCTTCCACCTGCCAGATGACTGATCGCGGGAGAAGTCTCGGCCAGCTCTACCTGAAATTCGCGCGCCTGAAAAATCGCCTGCTCCATCATATGTTTTAATGCTTCGTCCACTGGCGGATACTCGATTTTTATATTAGAGGACACCAGCTCATAACCGAATTCTGTCCACCACGACTGAAGCGCCTCACGGGCCATGTAAAGATATAAAATTCCGTCAGGACGAACGATTAAAAGAGGATACGGATCCTGAACCCCCTCCGCGGTTTCATAAAATGCTTCCGTTTTACGAAGATATTCACGCTTAACACTCATCGCGGCCTGAAGAGGATTCGAGCGAGAAACCATTCCCTGAAAATCATTTTCCGACAGGCGGATATTCTCCGGCATCAGATACACGCCGTCCGCACGACATTCTGCATAAAGAGGATAACGGCGCGTACCACCGGGCCCGACATAAGGCACGACGACATAAGACCCATCTTCCTGCCTGGCATTACTTTCCGCCACACGGATTTTTTCCTGCAATTTTTCCAGCTCCAGCTCTTTTTCCAAAATTTTAAATTTTAGCTCTGCCTGTGAAGTTACCGAGCCAGAATTTTTCTTCTGAGCTAAATCAGATGAAATCTTCTGAATCTCCGCAGAAATATTTTTCATTTCTTCCCACATGGCGTTAAGAAGAACCTGACGCCCTGTAAGTTCCTGATTCTTTTCTGCCTGAGAATTTAAAAGACGAATTAATTCCCCCTTTTCCATTTCCAGTTTCTTCTGCTTTTCATCAAAAACCATTTTCAGTTTTTGCTTTTCTTGTGAAATCTCTTCTGAAACATCCAAGGATTCCGGCGAAATGGATAAAATTTCACGCGCTGCCATTTCAGAGTCAGACATGTTCGGCGACACTTCTGCGACTGTATTTTTTGCAGAAATATTTCCATGCTGCTGAGTCTGACGCGCTAAAATAAGAAGCAGAACAATCATCGCACCCATGGTACATAATAATACCGCTAAAAATGGAAACAGAGATATTTCCTTTCCTGAATGAGATGTTTTTCGGCGATAATTCTGAACGTAACTCACGAATGACTTCTATTTTTCACTGGCAGTTTTAATTTTAGTTAAACGAAACACTCTCCGTCTGGACTTAAAGCAGCAAAACGCCGAAAAAGTAAAATCACAGCCAGCTGGAGAACCATATACCCGATACACTATAAAATTCCGCTTCACCGGCATTTTGCGTCGCTAAAAAGGTCTGCTTTCGGAAAGCACAAAACGGAAATTTAAAGGAGAAGCAGTATAAACACATAAAAGGAAATACGATAATTTATCCTGCTTTTCGCAGACGCCGAACCTCTTCCAGCCACTGTGTCAGCAGTTTTGTGGCCTGTGCGAGTTCCGCCACCGTACGCTCAAAATTTCTTGCCCCCTGAAGTGTCGAAAGATTTCGCGCCAAAACCTGCTCCATCTCCGAAACTTTACACGCCATTTCAGTCGCAGCCGTTAAGGCAGTCGTGGTTTTTTCCATCTGATTTCCCGCATGATAAAATATTTCACTGGATTTCGCCAAAACATCCACGTTTTTCGCCACTCCATCCACATTTCGAGAAACCGCAGCCTGAATCTCCGCACACTGTCCTCCCATCATTTCCTGAAGTTTTTTCATCATGGAAACATGCGCCACGATCTGTTTTTCAAAATGCTCTGACAGCTGCTTTTCCATCTTCTTGGCCAAAACTTCTCCCATCCGAGTTCCGGCATCTGTAACCTGAGACGTAAGCTGATTCCGTAACTCACCTCCCAGCATTTCTCCTCCTTCAGCCAGTGCCTGCTTTAATGAAGTTACCAGCGTAATTCCGAGTGTTTCCAGCCGACGAGACCACTCCGTTTCGACATGCGCAAAAGACTCCTGCCACATCTTTCCCTGCCTGTAACTGTGCTTCTCCATTCCCTCTAAAACGACTTCTCCGACACGGCGAATCGCAAGAACGGTCCCCTCCAGCGTATCCGGAATCGGATCAAAACGTCCTGAAATTTCCCGATGAATCTGAAAATCCACATCATTCAGCAGACGTGTCTCCGACTTTTCGACCATAAACTGAGTAAACATCAGAATAATAGAAAAAGCCAGAGCGATCGCCGTGGTATCAAAAGCCACACTCAGACCTGAAATCATCTGCGGCAGAGTGGCAGCCGTATCTGATAAATTTCCTCCCAGTGCGCCGATCGCCAGGGTAATCCCCATGACCGTCCCCAAAAATCCAAGAATGGGAATCGCCCAAATGACCAGCCGAATCAGGGAATAACTCTGCGACATGCGTTCCGCATCCATATCCGAAAGATATTTTATCTCATCTTCCAGACCCACCGAAGACTGGTTTCTGTGAATATAATCCAGCGCATTCTGAAGCCTGGAAACAAAATACCCATTCTGTACCGCATATGGAAGCGCATTTAATTTCGTAAGTAAAACACTTACGTCAGAAAACGAAAAATGTCCTGCAGATTTTGTCAAAAAACGCTTTTCCTGCGTCCTTAACTGACTTTTCATCCAGTTCCGCTGCCACCTTATATTACCCCACTTAAAAAATAAAGCAGCCATTCCCACAAAAAACATGCCGACTTCCACATATTCAATTTTTGAGCCGGCAAAATAACGCATCATAAATTCTGACTGTATCACGCCTGAAAGCAGAATAACGTAAAAAATAACCGTAAGCAGCGTTCCCCATAAAAGTGGTGAATAAAAGATTCCTGTAAATATGCTCGTAAAAAAATGAATTGAACGATTTTCCTTTTGATCCCGAAGCACTCCGTCCTCCGTTTTACCTCTCCACCCTTCAGACTCTCCTTTTTCCATGGAATCTCCCCCCAAATTCTCAGTTCCAGATAACTTTTGTGATGAACCCGTCATTTTTAAATTATTTACAGACAAATCATCTCCTTCAGATACCAAAGAATGAATTCTTGAAAAAATAGGTTCATCACTAAACGAAAACCCCGATAAATGATGAGGTTTCTGAAAACGATTATCTTCTGAATTCGGCACGTGGACACCTTTCATAAATGCTGGTTTACCTTAAAATTCCCTCTTGTGCGCCTCTGAAACAGAGCATTTTCAGTGAAAGTATACTGGTTCCAATTTAAAATTTCGTTTTGTGCGGCTCTAAAAGCAGGCTTTTTCAGCGAAGCAAAAAAGCCGGTGAAGCGGAATTTTATAATGTATCGGGTATAAAATGCCAGGAAAGCGGAAATTTAAGTGTTTCCGGGTATAAATATATCTTGTGAAAGAAAATCCTCAAAAGAGGAAAATTTCTGTTCACGAAATTTTATATCGTCATAATGAAATATAAAAAAGCATCCATATATATAAAATATTTCGTAAGCAGTCAAGAGAAAAATATTCTATTTTCTTTCTTCTCTCATTTTATCGTACACAGAAACACCAGGAAATTTTGCCCCAACTTAAAATTCCCGTTTTACGACACTTAGACAGCTATTTTTCATCAAAAATCAAAAAAAGAAAAACAAATTATGGTATTTCATAGTGCATCGGACTATAATATACCATTACTTTTTTATTGGAAATGCGAGGAAATCAGACAGTACATCTGAAAACCCACGGGAACAAAAACCATAATTTCCATTTAACCATTCACGTAACAATAATTTTGGACGCTTCCATGGATTTCTTAGAGCCTCAGCACGTGTAGAAAGATGAACAAAAAACCGTTCAAAAACCGGCAATAATTCAGGATGTCTGATTAATTCCTGATTTTTCCGAATTCGTTCCAAAAGATGCTCAAACAAAGATGCTTTCAATTCATATCGAAAAGGATCCTGATGGCGACGAATAGAATAAAATGCACGTGAAATTAGATTCCTTTTTATACAGGATAAACGAGATGCATTATCCGAATGAATACGATGTAATAATGTCGGCTGACGTAAAAAAACCGTATCTGACAGTACCCCTAATAAAAGTAAAATCCACTGGTCATGTCCCATTTCTGATCCTACAGGATAAATAAGCTCCTTCTGTGAGTTCCGATAAGCCATATTACATCCCTGCCAGGACACGATCCAGCGGTGAAGTCCGTTTATCACAAAAAACGGCTCCGCATCAGGAAGTGCCTTTTCTCTATCCATCTGTTTTTGAGCACGCGCTGAAACCGGTAAAAGGTTATCCTGTGCATCCATTAACTGCGCGTTAAGCAGTACCAGTCCGATATTCGTATATTCTTGAAAAATATTTAATGTTTTTTCATTTTTTTCAGGAAGCCATATGTCGTCCTGATCCGAAAAATACACGATTTCTTTTGAACACAGTGCACCGGCCTTTTCAAAATTCCGAACATATCCCAGATTCTTCTCGTTCCGATGAATCTGTACAGGAAAAGGAGATTTCGCAGCAAAAGACTCTAATATTTTAACGGTACCGTCTGTCGATCCATCATCACAGACAATTAACTCATCTGGAAGAACCGTCTGCTCCAGAAAACTCTGTAACTGTTTTTCCAAAAATTTCGCGCCATTATACGTACACATCGCGATGGAAGCGGATAAACTCATATTACACCGGTTCTTTTTCAAAAAATAAGAATTTATACTCCTGCTCCATTATACCCACTTCTCGTGACAGACGTCTGAGCAGTTTTTGCTTCAAAAATCTTCATGTAACTAAACCCGACGTTCTATAATTATGAATTCTGCCCCTTTTTGTGCTTAAATTTTATGCCCATGGAAAACGAAAAATTAAAAGAGAGTCCATACAAATTTCACTTCACGCGGCCACAAACACAAGCATTTTCCACACGAAATGCATGAAAAGAGAACATTTATACACAGGTTCTCCTTTAAATTTCCATTTTGTGCGGTTCTTAAAGCCGGTATTTTCAGCGAAGCAAAAATGCTGGGGAAGCGGAATTTTATAGTGCATCAGATATAAAGCACGTGGACATTTCGTCATGTGTATTTAGACATTATTTACTTCATTTTTAACTTCTGAAGTTCTCGAATTCGTTTTCGCTGTAATTTATATCTTACATAACGTAATCGAATTTTCGTAAAACGAGAAACCAGCCAGTGCTTACCAAAAATCTTTCTTTGTTCTCTTCCGCAAATCGTCGACTCTTTTTCCATTTCATTTGGATGAAACACGCCAGGAACCACGCTCATTTCACGAATTTCTTCCCTGCCTGAAAATAACGCCAAATCATATGGAAGCGTCATCGGAACCAGATGATTCGTAAAAAACTCTGCCGCACGGCGATTTATCATATACGCCGCAGTATACGAAAATCCCGTCACATTCGTCCCTAAATAAATTCCTGACATTAATTCTGTATACGGAAAAAAGTTTTTAGTGCGGCATTTCGCCAAACGTAATAAATCCCAGAGATGGGAATATTCTTTACAGAGCTCTAAAATTTCCACTGCGTTTATGCAGGGACAAATATCATCCTCTGCAATAATTGCACAGGGTGCCGCCGTCTCTAAAAACAGTTTCATCGCTTTCAGATGGCTTCCATAACATCCAATTTCTCCATTTGTTGCAGAGCGATTTAGCTGCCGATGAAATCGGTCTGCACAAAAAAAATGATCCTCTAAATACCTGGGATCCTGTGACACGTCGATCGCCGGAACACGAATCACCCTCAGTGACACGGAAGCAAAAGTTTCTTCGATACGCCGCCAGCGTTTAGTATCTCGATCCAGATTAATTACGTAACAGTCTAACATAACAGAAATCGCTCTTCCGGTAATCTTCTGTGTTTCTATTCAAAATATGCCGATTCCATTTATACAGGTTCTCCTTTAAATTTCATTATAATAATCTTTGAAATCTCGTCAAGAACCGTCTCTTATACCACACATGGCCTCCTTATTTACAGATTTTATTTTTCTTTTTAATATTACGCTGCGCCTTTTTCAAATATTCTTGGAAATATGCTGACTTTTCTTAACTTTATACTGGTTCCATTTTAAATTTCCGTTTTATACCGATCGAAAAGCCAGCATTTTCCGCGAAACAAAATGCCGGAGAAAGGAGAAATTCATAGTGCATTAAGCATATACTGGTTCCACTTTAAATTTCCGTTTTGTGTGGCTCTGGCAGCCGGCATTTTCAGCGAAGCAAAAAAGCCGGTGAAGCTGAATTTTATAATGTATCGGGTATAAAAGTAAAAAATTGTAGTTTACCAACTAAATTTCTTGTAGCCGATATTTTCTGCTTCCGATTCCCAGTTCTTCCGCCGCCTCAAGAATATGAACGGCATGACGATCTTCCATCCGTTTAATCAGACTGGCCTTTCCTTTATCTGACGAATGATACACCAGATCCACACACGCCTGATCCAGAGCCACCGGATCCAAAGACCCAAGAATACCTATATCCGCCATTTCCGGAGCATGCGGATTTCCATCACAATCACAGTCTATCGAAAGATCTTTCATTACATTAATATAAGAAATCTTACCCGGCCAATAATCGATCACTGACCGACATGCATCGGCCATGGCTTCCAAAAACAGATCCTGCTCACAGCTCCAGAGCTTTTCCGGATCACCCGCTCCATGAATATATGCCTTTCCGTGCGCAGAAGCCACGCCGATCGACAAATTTTTTAGCGCACCGCCAAAACCTCCCATCATGTGTCCTTTAAAATGAGACAGCGTCAGCATGGAGTCATATCTTTTCAGATGACTTCCCACGTAATTCACTTTAATCCGTTTACCGCGGGGTACAGGAAGCTCCATTTCTCCCTCCGCGTCCATAATATCCACCGGAGCGATTTTCGTAAAACCATGCTCTTCCATAACCTTCATATGATCCGACGTTTTATAACGTCTTCCCTGATATGCAGTATTACACTCCACGATCGTCCCTTTTAGTTTTTCCACCAGCGGTTTCATAAATTCCGGCTGAATAAAATGCTTTCCGCCAGGCTCTCCCGAGTGCACTTTCACCGCCACTTTCCCCGGAAGCTGACAGCCTAAACCATCATACATTTCCACGAGTTTTTCCGGCGTAATTTCTCGCATAAAATATACCACCGGAATCTTTTTATCTTCTTCCGAAATCTTCTTATCTTCTCCTGACACCACACTTTCCTTCTGCTGTGCACAGGAAGCCGCCACGGACGGCAGCACAGAAAATAATAAAGATCCTTTCAAAAAATTACGACGTTCCATCATACATTTCCTTTCTGATGATTATCTTCATCAATAAATCTGGACTCAACTTTCCTAGACTGATTCACTTTACATTTTCGTTTTGCGCAGTCATAAACACAGACATTTCCCTCAAAGCAAAAATAAAGGTGACGCAAAAACTCATAATACATCGGGCATCCCCATTTCTCCTTTTTATATTTTCGTTTCGTGCGGCTCTGAAGCCGTCATTTTTAGCGAAGCAAAATACCGGAGAATCAGAAATTTATAGTGTATCGGATATAAAATCCACGTTCACGCTAAACCGCATTCCCATAATAAATCATGCCGTTCTAAAATATCATCTGTCGTTCCTTCCGCAAAAATCTTTCCGTCATGCAGAATCACACACCGACGACACACTCTTCGAACAAAAGAAAGATCATGCGTCGCGATAATTTTTAGCCCACTCATTCCATTCAGATGCCCCGCCAATTCTCGGCACGCACGCGGATCCAGCATGGAAGTCGGCTCATCCATTAAAATTCCCTCTGGACGCATGGCCAACACACCAGCCACCGCCGCAAGTCGCTTTTCACCTCCCGAAAGTCGTGTAACCTCACGCCGCGCAAGATGCGTAATCCCCAGCTGCTGCAGTGCTTTTTCTGTCCGTTCTTCCACTTCCTCTTGCCCAAGATGAAGATTCGTCGGGCCAAAAGCCACATCCTCTCTTACCGTCTGCGAAAAAAGCTGATTATCTGAATTCTGAAAAACCATCCCAATTTTTTGCCGAATAAAATGAAAATTTTTCGGCGCGACTTCCATCTCATCCACCACCACACGCCCACAGGTAAACGGCACCAGTCCTAAAATACTCTCCAGTAAAGTCGACTTCCCCGCACCATTCGCGCCGAGTACCGCCACGGAAGCATCCACATGTGAATCAAAAACACACGAAACACCTTTCAGCGCAAAAATTCCTCCCGGCCGTGTTACCGTTAAATCCTGAATTTCAATTTTCACAAAAAATACCTCAAAATAAAAAGCAGAAGCATTAAAAAAGATGCCTCCACCCATTCCTTCAAAGAACCAGAAGCCGCGGCAGAAAGTGGATTCCCCGCATGAAACAGCCTGCACTGCATGGCCCGATAAATCGCCCCAGCACGCTCTACCGTCCTTAAAAAAAGGCGTCCCACCACATTCCCCCAGTCACGATACGGAATGATTCGGCACTCTGGATTCCTCAAAAAATATGCTTGCACTACATTCCTCGACTCCTCCATCAGCAGCCACAAATACCGAAATAATAACTGGAGCTGCAAAATCAAAACACACGGAACATGAAAGCGCCTCAGTGCTCCCGCGATTTCCGTCATCGGCGTACACGCCGTCAGAGTCAGCACCATTCCTACCGCCGCCAGGGTTTTCATCATCAGCACGAACAGCGAAACCACCCCTCCAGAAACTTCCCACCACGAAAAAATTTCCACCGGATTCCGATCAAAAAAACAGTTCGCGATTCCCGCGCAAAGCACGAACGGAAAGGCCATACAGCAGCGCTTCAATAAATCACAGACAGGCACTTCCGCCGTCAGCGCGATAAAAAATGGAATGCACGCGAACACCATGCATCCCATCCAGTCATATCTTCCAAAAGAAACACTCAGCACCAGAAACACCAGACAGACCGTCACTTTCGGCACCGGGGAAAAACGACGCAGTATACTCGCCTCTCCCGCCGTAAGCATTCTCGGAATCTGAAACGTGTTTCGCCAGAGCGTCATTCTTGAAGCTCCTTATCATTTCCTTTCCTGCCGCAAATAATTTTTGCCAGAAAAAATAACACCACCACGCAGAGAACCCCGCCAACGATACCTGAAAAACTGGTGCCAAACCAACTTTCACTTCCTGGAAAAGCATAATCTGGAAGCACGGCAAAAAACTCCGAAAACCGAGAAAAAGCATCATGAACTCCGCCTGTCGCCTCTAATTCCGAGCTGCCCGCCACGCGTTCCATGGACCACTCTAAACCATCCGGTTTCTCTGACGCCAGCAGTGATAACCCGCCCCCGAGCACCGCCGCCGCAAGACCAAAAACCCAGGTAAGGTTCAGCAGCGAAAACTTTTTCTCTTCCAATTTAAGTGTCTCTGACTCCGGTAAATTCTCATACACGAAAAGAAGCACCGCGCCTGTCGCCAGCCCTTCTCCCAGACCGATCGCCAGGTGAATCGGAAGCATGGCCACCAAAAACGCGTTCAGCGGCAGTTCCGTCACGCCTGAAGCGAGCGTTTCCAGCGTAACCGCGAAAGCTCCCAGCTCTAGAGAAACTAAACATGCAATTATACTGGCCACGAACACACGCACCCTGCTCTTACTCTTTCCCACCAGAGGACGAAAAATATATGGGTACGCCAAAAAACACCCGAAAAAACCCATGTTAAAGAGATTACATCCCCACGCCAGCAGTCCGCCATCCGCAAAAAATAACGCCTGCACCAACAAAACGCTTGCCATCACAATAAACGCCGGAGCCGCTCCCAGCAGCACGGCAAGTAAAACTGCACCGCCGATATGACCGCTGGACCCCGTGCCAGGAATCGCGAAATTTATCATCTGTGCCGCAAAAACAAAAGCTCCCACCACCCCCATTAACGGAATACGGCTTTCATCAAAATTCTTCCTGATCTTTCGAACAGAATACGCAATTAAACCACCTGAAATCGCCATCATCGTCCCGCCAACTACTGGCGAAATCAGCGCGTCTGCCATATGCATAAACTCACCATCCTTTTATACTGGTCCACTTTAAATTTCCATTTCTTGCAGCTCTGAAAACAGACATTTTTACTAAAGCTTATACGGTTTCATAAACCTTACGGAAGAAAATCCCACGCACCAGGAACGTGAAGAAAATGATCGGAATTTCCGGACAGGGAACCACCGAAAGTGCCCTCTGCCCGGAGAAAAGACCAGGGTTTTTATTTATACGATTTCTCGTAAACCTCAATAATATCCGCGTCGGACATCTCCACACGGTCACTGGTAAACATAACCCCCATCACATCACGGGAATTCCGCATGAACGTTTCGAATTCATCCGGTTTAATACCATAATCCGACATCTTTAAATTCGCCACACCACATGCTTCCTGAAGCCTGGTAAGTGCCGTAAGAAAATCTTCCGGCTTCTCCGCCTCCGGCATTCCCATCACCTGCGCCATACGGACAAAACGATCGTCGCATCCATGGTTTTTCACGAAAAACTCATAATACGCCCTGGAAATCATGGTCAGACCCGCGCCATGCGGCAAATTAGGATGATACGCCGAAAGCGCGTGCTCCATTCCGTGTTCACTCGTCAGAAGCGTCAGGCACATCACGAATCCTGAAAGTGTGTTCGCGAACGCCACGTGCGCGCGTGCTTCCAGATTTTTGCCATCCTCCACCGCCCGCGGGAGGTACTTCGCAAGATTTTCGATCGCCGTCAGCGCGAACATGTCACTCATGAGATTCGCACCTTTAGAAACGTATCCTTCCACACTATGAAACAGCGCGTCGAATCCCTGAAACGCCGTGAATTCCGGCGGAACGCTCAGCATAAGTTCCGGGTCAACGATCGCCAGACACGGAAAAAGTGACGGATGCATGACGAACGCCTTTTCAAAAGTATCTTCTTTCGTAATGACACTTCCCGCGTCTGTTTCCGAGCCGGTTCCCGCCGTGGTGGTGATGGCAACGATCGGTAAAGGCGCACTGACGATCGGCTTTCCTTTCCCGGAACCAATCGAAACGTAATCCCACAATTCGCCGTCATTCGTCGCCATAACCGCGACCGCTTTCGCGCAGTCCATGACGCTCCCACCACCCAGGGCGACAAGAAAATCGCAGGCGTTCTCCCGTGCCGCTTTCGCGCCTGCGTTCACGTTTCCGACCGTCGGATTCGGCGCCACACCGTCAAAAACGACTGTTTCCACACCCGCTTTCTGAAGCTGTTCTTCCGTCCGCGCCAGGTACCCGTTTTCTCGTGTCGACTTTCCATTCGAAATGAGAATCAGAGCTTTTTTGCCCGGCAAAGACTGTTCATGTAACTGATTCAGCGTTCCCGCTCCGAAAAGAATATGTGTCGGAACGAACATGTTAAAGGATTTTTGAGGATTTAATAACATTTTTTATCTCCTTTCATAAACTGGCTTTCCTTAAATTTTCGTTTTGCGCGGCTCTATACCTGATTCCACTTTAAAATTCCGTTTTGTGCGGTTCTGAAAGCAGGCTTTATTAGCGAAGCAAAATACCGAGAAAAGAAAATTTATAGTACCTCGGGCATAAAACTTACTTTTCACTGGTCGCGGCCTGATAATCTTCATCCGAAACCGATTCTAACCACGTGGTTTTATTTGTCTGAGGATTACACGTTACCGCCAGGTGCGCGAACCAGCTGTCCGGTGCGGCGCCATGCCAGTGATCCACATCCGGCGGAATTTCCACGACATCCCCCGGGACCAGACGCTGCGCAGCCTTTCCACGCTCCTGATAATATCCCACACCGCCGACGGCGATCAGCATCTGCCCGCCCGTGTGTTTATGCCAATTATTGCGACACCCGGGTTCAAAAGTAACATTCGCCACCGGAACGTTTAATCGTTCATCTTTCGTCAGCGGAGCCAGATACGATTTTCCGATAAAATATTGGGCGTACGCCGTATTTTCCTTTCCCAGCGGAAAAGAACTGGTGTTTTCTTTTCCCAAAACCTGCACGCGAACGATTTCTAGAATCGCCTCCACCTGGGAATCTGTCAGACCATTATGTTTCCCGATATTTATATGCCCCTTCAGCTGTGGTTCCAGACCGGGAACGGCCGCCAGCATGGCGATCGTGGCCACTTCCCGTGTCTGCCAGTCCAAATTATCTCGCGCGAAAATATCTCCAAAAAGATGCGCTTTCAGATAT
This sequence comes from Planctomycetia bacterium, assembly GCA_030527015.1. Classification (GTDB taxonomy): domain Bacteria; phylum Planctomycetota; class Planctomycetia; order Pirellulales; family Thermoguttaceae; genus RGIG3701. Next base: position 3,165 of record JAUNBR010000060.1, on the reverse strand, counting down.
TCATCGATCGTCGGAGCGAAATCATAAAGCCCTCCTTTTACGGGAACGCCGATCAGTTTTGTTTGGTTCGCTGTGCCGAAATCCAGGCTTTTTCCCTCCGGAAGCGGACCAGGAAGCGCACCCTCCGCGTCAGAAATTCCCGCAGCCTTCCGCTCTTCCAGCAGATTCTGGTACGTCGTCAGCGCGTTCAAACTGCGAGGAAATCCACAGTACGCGTACACCTGCACGAGCACTTCCTTAAATTCATTTACCGTCACCCCTGCGTCCAGTCCATCCGCCAGAGCAGATTTCAGACCGACCTGATTTCCCGCTGCGGCATACGCTGCCACGGCCGCAATTTTCTGATGCTTCACATGAAGCGTATCTTTTTTCTGCTGCCCGGCATATGTCGTCGCGCAAAACAGGGAAAGCACTGCCGCTACACAAATAAACTTCATTTTAAACCTCCACCTTTTTTAATAAAATAATACAGACTGAACCAGTTCCACGATTTTTCTTTGCTCATTTTTAATAGAATAACCAGAAAAAACACCCGTCTGAGGAATATTTACTCCTGGACACATACGTTTTACATCTCGCAGGCAGTTCTGCATTCCCCCGCCACCATGGGTAATAAAAGGCACAAGGATTTTTCCATTAAAATCATACGCCGTCAAAAAAGTCGCCACCGGCGGCGCGACCGTTCCCCACCAGTTCGGACTTCCGACAAAAATCACTTCATACTTTCCCACATTCGCCAGCGTTTCCTTTAAATCAGGATGAAAATCACTCCGACACTCCTTTTTTGCCTGTTCCACACATTTCTGATAATCACTCGGATACGGTCTCACCGGCACGATTTCAAAAATTTCACCGCCACACTCTGCCTGAATCATTTTTGCCGCCGCGCGCGTGCTTCCACTCCAAGAATAATACGCCACGAGAATTTTTTCAGAAGCTAATTTTTCTTTTTTCATCGCCGCATTTTCTGCTTCCGGTCCCATAATATTACCTGTTCCTTTCTATCTGCGTGCTTTTCCAAAAATTTCACTGATTCCAAATATACTGGCACCTCTTTAAATTTCCGTTTTGTGCTGCTCTGAAAGCAGGAGTCTTCTGCTAAGTAAAATGCCGGAGACGCGGAATTTTATAGTGTATCGAGTATAAAATTATATTTCGCGCCATGTACTGCAAACATTTTTACTTCAGGAAATCTTATTATGCGCCATTTACAGCATTTTAGACAAAATATATCGAAGACAGACCGCGCCTGAAGGAAATTGCCGAACGTTCTGAAGTTTAAGTGAAACCGCTTCATTTTTCTCTGGCGAAATCCCTTCAAAAATGGTAGGGATCCCCTGTCGGCCGTCGATTCCCGGCGCGATCAATAAACATAACTCGTCAATTAACCCTGCTTCCAGAAATCCAGCATTTATGTGCCCGCCGCCTTCCAACAAAAGCCGACGCGTCCCGAAATGTTCTCCCAAAAGTTCCACCGCCCGCGCCAAATCAATTTTTTCTTGTCCGGCCACAATATATGAAATTTCCTTCTGACGCAGCATTTCTAAATAATCATCCGTGACCTGCTGACTCAAAACACAGATAATCGGCTCACCTTCCAGCATATTTGACGCCCAATTCAGTTTCCCGAATGTGTCGGCACAAATTGCGTATGAGTCTGCTTTTTGCGCGACATGCACCGAAGAAACGCCGACAGACTGATTCGTTTTCGAAAGAAATGGTTCCGGATCCGCATGGTGAATTTCCATCGTCACTCGGCCGCAGAGCCACGCATCTCCCTTTAACTCTTCCTTTACTTCATCGTAATCCCGCTCTCCAATAAGAGAATCCAGCACCGAACATTCGATTCGCCCATCCACAGAAGACAGCATGTAACAAATTATATAAGGTTTCATTTTTACTCCTTCATTTCTTATTTATTTTTACACCTGTTTAAGAATTCACCGCCTTAACGCACCAACTAATTTTCATTAAACCTTCGTCTTGTCCGGTGCACCAGAAGTCACGCTACTTTTCAGTAAACCATCTCCCCTAAATTTCTGTTTTGTGCAGTTCTGAAAACAGGCATTTTCTGCGAAGCAAAAATACTTGGGAAAACGGGAATTTATTGTACATCAGATATAATAATTATAACTTTTTAAAAATACAAAACTAGATGTAATTCTTTCAAATTATTGCCTAATTCTATCAAAAAAATACTTATCTTTATAAGAAATACACCTGATCCTCTCACCATAACCATATGTTTTAATATAATATATTGGTTTCACTTTAAATTTCCGTTTTATGCGGTTCTGAACGCAGGTATTTTCAGCAAAACAAAATGCCTATCTGTCGGCGGACAGGAGAAACGGAAATTTATTATGCATCGGGTATAATTATGTCCACATATTTCTGGCAAAAAATATGGCTTACAAAATAATAGAGTGTGGAGAAAAAAAACTCAAAAACTTTCGTTTTTATCATTTTACAAAATTTTTTTGTAAAATTTCAGGCGTTACATTTTATCTAAAAATTATATTTTACCGTTCCTTTTCACAAAAAAGATTTTTTTCTAAAAAAAGTTTTATTTTTTCTTAAGCTTTTTTTGCAAAAAATAATGACGGGTTTTACCGAGTTTTTTTGATTCCTGATGATGCAGGATAATGCCTGATTTTACGGAATATGAGCTCTCGAAACTTTTTTGTTTTATGGAAGTTTTACTGTTTTTTTTCACACTACTTTTTTCGTTTTTCTCGTGAAAAAAATTCGCTGGTTTTTCATTTTACACGTTTTTTCTTCTCTTGACTTTCTGACACCTTCTGTTAAAATTAACATCACTGAAACAAAAAATGGATGGTCGTTTTCCTGCGCGCAGCCCACCTTTTTATGCGTCCGATACTCAGACCACTTTTTTTCAGTTTTTATTCCTCATTATCCCACACACACTGCGATTTTTTGATCTTCCTGTTTTGGTGTTTCACTTTCGTGAAGTGTGTACGAAGAAAGTGAGTTTTTATTTTATTCTGGTTCCACCTAAAATTTACGTTTCCTGCGGCCATAAAAGCAGGCATTTCCTGCGAAGCAAAATGCCGATGAAGCGGAATCTTTCGTGTATCAGACACATGACATTTTTTACAGAATGTCGCGAGAATAAAAACTCGGCATGTGTTTCAGCATTTCATT
>JAUNBR010000059.1 GCA_030527015.1 Planctomycetia bacterium | reverse complement strand
TTGACGAGTGTCGGCGGCAAAAGTTCCAAGAAATTTTTATTTTTTTAAAAAATTTTAATTTCGCGTTTTTTAGAATGCGCGTGCTGCCAAATTTTTCAGTCACGGAAAACATCACCGTGTAACAGAAAACCATCATCCGGTGTCGGAAAAACATTACGCCACGACAATTTTTCCGACATTATTTCGGACTAAATTTCCCCAAAAAAATACCGCCGTCCGAGAAGTTTCGTGCGCTTCCCGAGCGGCGGTGAATCTCACGGGTTTAAATTTCCGTCTTATGCAGCCAAGAAAGCCAGGTATTTTTATACTCATACTATTTTGGAGTTCCGGTTTTAACATCACCGTCGGAGTTATGCATCACGACTGACGAAACTTCGTAAAAACGGAATTTTAAAGGAAAACGAGTATGGCGAAACAAAATGCTGACGAAGCGAAAATTTAATGGAGAATTAAAGCGTAGAGCGGAGCTAAAATCTAATCATGAATCCTTTTTTTCTGGCGCTAAACTATCTTTATTGGCTTTTTCGCGCGCCTTCTTTTCACGCACACCTTGAAGCCAAGGACGCTCTTTGAGCGGAAGTTTTATCGCCTTGAAAAAATTTTCGTAGGTGAGGCTGCGATTCCCGTCGACAATTATTTTTTGCCTGGCCAGTTCGTAATCCACTCCTCTGTCAATGATAGATTGCCGTAATGTCTTAAACTCCTTGTCATTGCAAATGTCGGAGCACGAGAATTCGACATACGCCAAATACTGTGCGATATCGATAAAAAAAGGCTCTGGTTTGAAGTCTGTCGTAATCTCGGCGCCGGCATCCAGCGCCATCTGCGCGTATGGAATAGAGGATTTCGGAAGCAATGCGGCACCCACTGGAAAGTGTGTAATCATGTCTAAGGTCGTTGCCCCTTTCTCGTTTTTCCAATGCACATCCGCTCCCGCTTCCAGCAAAAGTTTGAAACATTCCTGTCGATATGCCAATGGCCCGGCGTCGAACAGACTCATTAGTAAACTATACTCAGTCTTTTCTGTGCATTCGTTCGGATTCGCGCCAAATTTAAGTGCATCACGCAATTGAGTTGGATAAATTGTGTCTAAATGTGCATACGAATACTGATACTCGTAAGCAGTGTAACAGATCCGATATTTGCAAATATGTAGTGCAACACAGCCATTATGCAGTTTGGTTGGAAGCTGCGGGTCTCCCCATTTCCATTCTATTTTAACAGGAACATTCGGATCCGCCCCAAGTTCCAGCAGACAGAGAAATGTGTCACTGTCTGCCAACAGTGCCCAAACCAGCGGCGTGACGTTCATCTTTCCACGAGTATTCACATTACCACAGCGTTTGACAATTTCTTTGATTTTAGGAAGATCATCCCGCTCGATCGCATCCATTAACTGCAGGTCGTTCGCATTCGTGAAAAATCGATCTTTCTCCCATTTCCACGCTTTATAAGTCGGATTAACTCTCGTTTGTCCATAACCTTGTGAGCACATTCCGAGGTAAAATATTATTCCCACCCATCCGGCACACATGATTTTCAATAACATTCGATATTTTTGCATTATAATTTCTCCTTTAATTTTGTATAAGTTGGGTAATGACAGAAGACATAAAATGTGCATGAATGGAAACATTGTTTTGTATAGGACCTAGAATTGAACTTGGAATTGCGGTCAATGAACATTTCACTCCTAACCATTCTATTGGAAGCTCATAAACAAATAGCTTACCATGAAACTGTCCCATCGTCAAAATGTCATTTTCAACATAATAACTTTTTTGATAAACGAAAACCAGGGGCTCAATATCTGTAAGAAATTCAGCGCGCCACTTCGTATTATACATCATTTGAAATGTTTCTGGTCTTACCCAAGCTGCATTAAATGTGATTACACGAAATGCATTATTCCTGACATGCAAATCATTATTGATATTCGCTGCAATTCCCGCTGCTGTCGCTAATCCTCCACCAAGGGAATGCCCTGTAATGATCCAATCCAGCGGCGCATCTGGTTTAAAAATAGGTGTTTCCTGATAAGTCCATTCACTGAGTGCTCTACCGATGGTCAGAGCCGCATTATATTGTACCGTACTATGGCCAAGACCTTGTCGAATGTTATTTTCCCAATCCTCATAGGAAGTCATAGTCGTACCTTCAAAAACAAGAATATTTTTTCCGGAATGATAGTCGTGATATACGCCACAACCCAGCCCGTCTGGATGTGAATTTCCTGCCAAAATATCTCGCATCGAAGTAAATGCCGTAAAGCTGCTGAGTTGGGAGGATGACAATTTTTGAAGTCCAAGGTGCTGCAAATTCACGTTACTATAAACTGCACTGCTAACGACTGCTGCACGAAGTGCTTCATTGTGAATAAAACGGTCATAAAAGGAACCTTTAGTGGTTACAAAATATTTTACACTGTCATTTACCTGAACGATAGGAGGACTACTTTCTTCTTCACGCAAATCTTTAACCAGAAGTTCAACTTGCAGAAAGGCACTCAAACTTTCTGTGCCAAGAAACGAATTCAATTGTTCCGAAGATAAAGGACTGTCTTGCACAAAACCTCCTAATTCATCCCTGACTGGAGTTAGGGGTTCAATATAAAAAGTTTGAGACAAATTATTTCTAGAAAAACCTAAATTATAAATACTATAGGGCACATTAGGTAGCACTGGTAAATTTTGATGAAACAAATTAACTGGATCTTTGTCAACTTGGGAAATATAAATAGCATTAGCTTGACCTAAAGCATTGCAATAATCAAACGTCAGAGTTGTGTGTAAGTAATCTGCAGTATAATCAGAAAAAATATCTTCAGAAAGTGTTAATGTAAACGGTATAAAATGTTGTGCATTCTTATCCACTAATATCATCTTGCCGATTCCGTAGGGATGGTCTTCAAGAAATTCTTCTCGTATACCGTCTAGAGTATTACGGGCAGATGGCATTTGATAATGCTGTTCGTCGTCACAAAAACGTGAATCGATACATTCGCTGTTATTACTGTCAATTGCCAAATCAATGAGTTCTGATCCCAAATCAACTACAGTTACCAAAACGCTATCGGAAGCCAATAATTCATTCGTCGACTTCAGGTAAACATCATATTTTATTACTGCACTTCCTAAAGACGTTGCGAGGGCTTTCATCGAGGTGTCGGAAACCGTGGGCTGAGAAAACGAAAAACTTGCAGTACCTTCAATCTGAATACTTACATTCAGAAGTGAATCCTGGTAACCCGTAAAATGTGCCAATTGAATATCCAGCTCTCTTCCTTTGCCCAATAATTTTCCAAATGCTCCTTCAGAATCAAGGTTCGCCAAGGCGTTCCCCATTTCAATTGGGTCGTCCATGTCATTAATCACGCCGTCGTTATTGGAATCCACGTTGATGTCGGCAAAAAATTTCTGCGTTACGGACACATCGTCCAACCATGGACCATAATGGTAGCCACGGGAATCGACGTAGTCGCTGGCGTCGGCGAATGTGACGCTGCCCGAGGTGGTGGTCGCTTGGAAAATAATGCCTTCGACCGTGATAAGATCTGTCGTGTAGGGAATGCCGACCATCTGGTTGAATAGGATGCCCGTCGTGGGAAATGTCAGCGTGTTGCCGTCCTGCGTGATGCCAAACAAATGAGAAAGTGGCACGTCGCCCTTGGACGTACGCACCGAAACGACTGTGCCCGGCACGGTCACGGAAAGCATGTTGTCGAGCTGAACGTTGTTGTCGGGCCGCGTTTTTGCGTCAAAAGAAAGTTCGTACAGAGAATTAATTGCCATGTCAAAAGCGGTGCTGGTGATGCTGCCCCGGGTATCGCCGCCCAGCGTCGTGCCGTTTTCGCCGTTATCGTCCGTGTCGAGCTCGACCCAATAATTTCCGGAGCTGTCACACTGATACTCAACTTTCCCCGTCCAGCCAGGAATCTGCGCGCCCTGGTTCGAGTCAAACGCCCACCACGTTTCGCCGTCCAAAAAACCACCTGCCGGCGGCGTGTTAAAATCGCTTGCGAAAACCGGCGCGACGTTCAGCATTTGCCGTGCCTCTAAGTGTCTCATCCGCCGCATTCCTTTCTTTCAAATCGTGATTTTTTCTTCCGCGCTTTACCTCGACACAGGGTCTTGATGCCGGAAAATACGGATGAAAACGACACTCGACTCTCCTTCATGAAAAGTTGTAAAAATAATTTTTGCGGAAACCATTCCCGCAGAGTTTTTGTATTATAAAACATTTTTTCACCGTCCACAAGGGGTTTTCTTCAAAACCTTAAAAAAATTCTGTAAATTTTTCGGAAAATATTCCCGCTCTATTTTTACCGTCAAAATTCACCGTGCCGGGAACCGTTATTCCGCGTCGGAACGTCATTCCCATGTGCCGAAAAACATCCTTCCATGTCGGAAAAACATTACGCCACAACAATTTTTCCGACATTCTTTCGGACTAAAATTTTCCAAAAAAAACCGCCGACCGAGAAGTTTCGCGCGCTTCCCGAACGGCGGTGAGTTTTCAAAATTAGGAAGAAATCGTGGCGGAACATTTTAGAAAAAATTTCACAAAACGTTCTGACAGGCTGCCTTTCGTCTGGCGTAAAACCCGATCTGAATCCATGATAATGCCAGAAAAAGTTTATATCCTTTGAAGGCTAAAACAGGGATAAGAAAGTTTTATCCACCAACTTTTTGCGTAAATCAGGCCATACAGCGCACGGGGAAAACCCAAAAATGGAGCAGCCCGCCAATGCTTGCAAGAGGATCTAAGAACCTTAGCACAGGCCACGGAAGCGTGCCGTGTCATGTATACTGGTTCTATTTTAAATCTCCGTTTTCTGCAGCTCTGAAAGCAGGCTTTTTAGCGAAGCAAAAAAGCCGGTGAAGCGGAAATTTATAGTACATCATGGTCTACGAAAAAAGGAATCAGGGATTATCGCTCCACCCAATCAAAATAACGATTTTTAAGGCGCAGGGTGATAAATTTACTGATCGTCGCCATTTCAGTGGAATTCTCCTCTTGAGAAGCGATTAAATTTTCACCCTGTGATTTTGTTTTAATCTCAAAAGCGTATACTTTTTTCACTTCTTCATCCTTCTCTTTTTTACCCTGCTTAATAATGACAGGTTTTTCATTTCCGCCATTTTTTCGTATGGCTTCCAACATATTTTTTTCGACACTTTCAGGATCAGAAATTTTCGAACTGCGACTGGTGGTACCACAAAGCACAAGTCCCGAAAGATTTTTTGCCCAGAGAGGATTCGCGGACCAGAGTTTCCATAAGTCCACACCGCCAAATTGTTTCAGAGGAGAAATCAAAATGACCGCTTTCACGTCTCCCATTCTTGGATTGGCCTTCCCCTCACGACGCACATTCGGATTCCAATCTTTGGCGGCAAATTGTGCGGCTAAAACTGCGCCCGACTCGATTCCGATGATTCCGAGTTTATCGATATTTAAATTACCTTTATTATTTTCCTCACGTAAATACGCTTTCAATTTAGGAAGATCGTATTCCAGCATCTCACGAAAAAGAATGCTCTGTTTTTTTGAAGAAAGTTTTTCACAGCTAATTTCTTTATAGACTTCAGGAGCTTCTTCCTTCTTCGTGCTCTTTCCATGACCACGCAGATCCGGCACTAAAACCGCATGCCCTTCTTTCTGAAGATACTTGGCCAATTCGGCACCATCCTTCTGACTTCCACCCCAGCCATGAAGCAGAATCAGCGGAACAGATTTTTTACCACGATTTCCGGGATAAAAAGTCGCAGATAAATAAACTCGGTCTTTTGTTCGCAGCGTGGCACCCGAAATTTCCACAGGTTTCGGAACCGGCTTTTTGGCCATCTCTTCATCTTCATCTTCCTCCTGCCTTTCTTCTTCGTCCTGAGCAAAAACCGAAGATGAAAATGGTGGGCAAGAATTCATTACCCACAGGAAAGAAAATAGAAATGAAAGCACCATTAAAGAAAATTTAATTCTGGTAATCTGAGAAAATTTTTTCATCTTGCGCCTCACTGTTTTGATTTATCAGAAGTTTATTACTGATTCTACTTTAAATTTCCGTTCTGTGCGCCTCTAAAAGCAGCATTTTCTGCGAAAAAAGCTGGCCTGCCCGTCATCGGACAAGAGACGTGGAAATTATAATGCATCAAGTAAAATTATAGTTCATCGGGCATAAAATGTCCGAAAACGAAAACATTTCAGGAATGACGGTGATTTACAGTTTCGCCACCCATTTAATTTTAATTAAAAAAAACTTAAAAGTCAACTCATCACCAAGAAAATCTTTTAAATATCTCAATTTCCGTTAAATTATCATTAAAATCGTTACCACAGGCACATATTTATGCCCGATGCACGATAAATTTCCGCTTCACCGGCATTTAGCTTCGCGGAAAATACCTGCTCTCAGCGCCGCAGAAAACGGAAATTTGAAGGAAAATCAGTATATCATCAGAAAATTCCGGAAAGGAAAAATTATTGAGTAAGTCGCTTTACGAGTTCCCCCGGGGGGAGAAGAGTGGCGGCATTATCAGTGAATGTACAGGAAACCAGAGTGCTATTTACCGTATAAATCAGTCGTAAATAAACGGTCATCGCCGTCCGAGCATTCTCTAAAGACAGTAAATAAGAGGGTAAATCCATATTTTGATCTGGAATGGAAGAGGAAGAAATATCTGAAGGCCCAGTGAACGGGAGTAACGACTCCATATTTTTTTCCATTTCGTGAAGTATATTAACACAAAAATCTAAATGACGTGCCCGACGTAATGCGTGAATATGCGCGTCGGAACCCGGGGGCATTTTATCTAAATGAAGTGAATATGTCCCGGAATTAGGTAAAGTGGTCGCGACAGGTAAATCCGTAATCTCATCTGGAAAAATTCCCATTCGAGACAGAGTCATCAAAATTTGCCAGGAATCCGCTTCAAGCGATTTTTGCTGCGCGATTAATGTTTGCGCCGCAGCGGTTAAACGTAAGCCTGAAATTTTCACGCCTTCCGTCGTCAGCTGCGTATTTTGGAGCAGTTTTTGACGAATATTTTCCAGTAAAGCCAGCTGGTACTGTAAAACCATACGCTGTGTCTGTAAAACGGAGTAACGCCAGTATAATTTTGCCCCCATTTCACGTTCAGATGGATTTATCTGTGAAAAAACGTCCGCCAATGAAAATTTCATCGTTTCTGTTACATTTTTTTCTGATGTTCTTAAATCTGATGTTCTAGAAAAAGAAACAGAAAAAAGAAAATCTGAAACTTTACGGTCAGACAGGGCATGAGAAGTATATATTTTTGAAATAAAATCATTTTCAGCTCTATTAAAAAACTCTCTTTCCGGGAATGGACGCAAAAAATTTTTATCGTTATGGAAAATCATTCCAGAATCTTGCGGCCGGGGAAAAGAGACCCCATCAGAAGATTTAGAATTCGGAGCTGATAAAGAAGCGTCATTTCCCGCAGGAGCGGACGGAAGAGTCGAAATACTGCCTCTTTCTCCGCCGACAGGCTGAAATTCACTGGAAGGAGGCGGCGTTTCCTGTAAAACGGGATCTGGTAACGCGCCATCATAAATCGGAATCATACCGGGATTATCCGTTTCCAAAATACTATTATCCTGTAACGGCGATTCATTATTTATGGAGTGTTCATCTTCGGAAACTGTTTCCGGTAAACTCGGAACAGGAACAGACGTATGGGTTTCCGGTGCCTGAAAATCTGAATTCTGCTGTAAAATATCCTTTTCCTGCGGAAGATCCGTCTGGAATGTTTCCTGAGATGTCCGGTCACTCTGATTCACTGGAACATCAGAAGAAGGATGAGCGGAAGGCTGTACAGAGGATTCTTGAACCACTAAAAGAGGGGCTAAATTCTTCCCACGCTTATAACTGACTTCCAGCGCATAATCCAAAATGGCCATATTATACTGTATCAGAGAATGAAACATGGCTTCATGTTTCTGCTGCATGACGGACAGTGAGGGAAGAATTTCCTTTAAAGACGCTTTTTGATTTTTCTGTTCTTGTAAAACATATTCCGCTGCCCGATACGCGGAGGCTGACGCGTTCCACTGTTCATACCGCAGGTGTACCATTCTATTTAAAAACGCCAGACGCCGGGTTCCCTGCCCGATTTCCACGAAATCTTCATATCTTGTGTCATATTTTCCGGTATGCGGAATGTCCGTCCCAAAAACTTCCCGTGGAAATCCTCCGATTTCTCCTAATATAACCGTTCCTGAACGGAACGCAGCAAGAGATTCTTCCATGGACGCTTTCGTCGCAGCTGCCGCCGTATTCTGAAGCTGATTTTCAGAGGTGGAAACTGCCAGATTTTGCACAATTTCCGACTGTTTTTTCCAAAAAATATAATTTGCCCCATCCTGAATGTGTTCCCAGTAAGCCTGAACACCCCGACGTACGGAAGCATTATCCGCCGGAAGACGCTCTAAAAACTCACCTAAAGTCAGACGTGTCTTCAGATCCCCTAAAGCCTCCTCGGGAACCTGAGTGAAGAAAGTGACTAAATCTTTATTTACCGAAGATGATGCCACTTCCCGGGAAGTTTCAGGAAGAGAAGATGGTAAAGAAGTTCCGTCAGAGGAAGATAAATTTTCACGTGGAGAACGAACCTCTTTTTCGTCCGGTTTATATGGTAGTGCACGTTCTGGAAGCTCTGGTGTTACAGAAGGTAAAAAAGGATCTGCCGTTTCAGAAACATCCGGTAAAAGGGCTTCAGAACCCTTCTCTGGTTCAGGTAAAGTATTTTCGGATGACTCCACAGGAATATTTACGGGGTCTGATTCCAGGGAAATCTCCGGAAGTGCTGACGGCAGCGAAACATCCGGTACCGTTTCGTGCCCCGGTGACGAAGAATACGGTGGTAACTCCTCAGAAAGATCAGGAATAGTATAATCCGAAGTGGGAAGCGACTCACTTTCAGAAACCTTACTGGCCGGTGGTATGCTCTGCGAAACAGGTAAAGAAGATGGAACGTCTGCCTGAACAGAAGAATTATCCAGCAAAGAAAAAATATCCTCACCACCCGCAGTATTTTCCACCATTAACGTTTCTTGAGGAAATACCTGTTTCGCCACCGAATGTTCTTTTTCATACAGCGCAGGCCTCACTAAATTCGGAAATAAAAAATCCTCTTCCAGACGAGGTAAATCCAGTTCTGTTTCAGTTAAAATAGGCTCCAGCGTGGGCAGCACGTGATCATGCATCTGCGATAAAACAGGCTGCTGATGTGAATGTATCGGTTCCAGTTCAGGAAATGTGCGTTTCTGAATATGAGAATGAAGAACTAAATTTTTTGCATCCTGTACAGATTTAGAAGATGATTTTTCATCATGTATATTTTCAACTTTCCGAGAAATAGGTGCCTTCTTTTCCTCTTTTACAGAACCATTTCCTGAATATTCCTGTGCTTTTAAGAAATATACTTTCCCTGACAGGAGGAATACCGTGAATGTGATAATAAATAATATGAAGCGTGTCATTTTATGCTGGTTCTCCATTAAATTTTGGTTTTTACTGCTCTGTAAACCGACATTCCTTGCGCATCACAAAAAAGCCACCTGTCGGCTGACGAGGAAAGTGAAAATTTAAAATGCATCGAAGATATATCCTAAAATCACAGCAGTCCTCCCATATGATTTCTTATGGAAGAAAGCAAAATTTTTTTATACTGGCGCTACTTTAAATTTCCGTTTTGCGCGATTCAAAAAGCAGGCATTTTCAGCAAAATAAAAGCGAAATAAAAATGCCAGAAAAATGGAAAATTATAATATATCCGGTATAATATAAATTTATTTTAGTCATATGCTGATAAAATTTAATTTCGTGCGGTCTTAAAATCCGGCAGACTTTTCTTGTACGTAAAACCAGTCGGTCTGCCGCAAAAAAGGATTTATAATATATCGGAAAAATACCAGACCAGAAAAAACTTACAGTACATCCAATATATTTATATTTTAACGGATGTTACCTCTTATTTACAGAGCCAAAAAAGATTTTTCTGTTTTTTTATGGTAAATATTTTAATTTTTAGGATTATTTAAGATTTAAGACGTAACCGCATGGACATTCGCTAAAATGAGAAAATTTCAGATTTCCACTCAATAATTGAAAATTTTAGAAAAAACTGTAAATATTCACCAATTTAAAATTTATAAGGTTTCCTCTTACATCTCCATCATACACGGCTTACACCTCTCTGTCCTCAAAAACTCCATGCGCCGCAAAATTATTCATACCGTAAAAATTTTAACACCTAAGATCTTTTCTATAAAAAGAATTACACACAGGTTTTACTTTAAATTTCCCTTCCTCGGCATTTTACTCCGTGAAAAAAACCTGTTTTCAGAGCCACTCAAAACAAATATTTAAAATAAAATCAGGTATATTTCGCTAAATAGGTGCTGACAGTAACGCAGCTCAAAATTTTATTTTTAAAAGTGAAATCTGTACTCACCAGACATGATGGTTTTCCTTCACCAAAAGTTACTTTCCATTCAAAAAATTATTTTTCTGGAACGAAAATAGTTAAACGATTCGGCAAAATTTCGATTTCCACGGGAATATTTCCTCCTGGATCACCATCCAGCTGAAAAGGAATTTCCCGATCTGGCTCCAGAGAAGTAAATCGGAAACGTTTTCCCTGGCAGAGCATACACCGACGAAAACGTCCATGAATTCCCATCTGAACTAAAGCCGTAAGATAAAGTCCCTGAAACAGAGAGCCTCCACGCCAGAGGCAGAGATCCAGTTTACCGTCATCCAGTTTTGCCCCCGGTGCCACCGGAACCCCCCAGCCATACCGTGGAATATTACACAAAAACGCCCAGTGAGTTTCTTTTGCTTCACCGACTACCATTCCCGATTCATCCAGCTCTTCCACACGAATCAGAGGAAAACCATAACCCGCGATGGAACGTAATATGGGCTTAATATAAGAAAAATAACTAATATGGGCATTTTTCTTATTTTCCATTCGCGCTTTATGGACCTGCCTTACCACATCCGCATCAAAACCACAGCCAATCATGGCTAAAAACAGTCGGCCATTCGCGCGAGCCGCATCCACTGTCACAACTTTTCCTGCCGCGATCATTTTCGCAAACTTTTCTGGACGAAAACTGTATTTCATATGTTTCGCTAAGAGATTCGCCGTTCCGGTGGCTAATAATGAAATCGGTACACCCGGCTGCGTACGATTCGTCAGCTCGGCTGCCGTTCCATCTCCCCCCACTCCTATCAGAGCCCGTAAGGTACCATTCAGATGAGTTTCATTCGCCCGATGTGCCACGACATCTAAATCTGTCAGCGTTTCGACAGTAAAACCGAGTTCTTTCAGTGCATTTTCCAGACGCTCCACGAGCATTTTCGAAGAACGTCGGCCAGCTTTTGGATTTACGCTCAAAATTACATGTCTGCGTGTTTCAGACAGTGTTTCCTGGTGAAGAAATTTTTCCATCAAGAATTTTTCCGTTCTTTTATTAAAGACCTCTTATATCCGACGCATTATTTTTCCTGCCTATTTAAAAAAGCCAGCAGATGATACATTTTTTCTGTACAGTCCAAAAAGCATTTTGAAGAAATACAAAACATACTCTGGTTCCACGTTAAAATTATAATTTCGTACAGATCTGTTTACAGACCTTTCGCATTCTACAAAATGCTAAAAACACAGAATTATCATGCATCGGATTTAGGAACACCAAAACAGAACCAGTGTAAATATTCATTTTAATGGAAATTTGGATAATTGACAAGATATACTGACTCTAATTTTATATTTCCATTTCACGCGGCTCTAAACGCAGAGCATTTTTGGCGAAACAAAATTCCGAATACCGCGAAAATTTATCGTGTAACCGGATACACTCGGTTCCACTTTAAATTTCAGTTTTTTGCAGCTCTGAAGCAGACGTTTTTCACGACGCAAAAATGCCGAAAATTAAGAATTTATCGTGCATCGGAGATAACATGCACCAGACACAAAAACAGAGTTTCAGTTTTCGCCGTGACTTCCCGAAGAATTTAAAACGTTTTCCAGATCTTCCACACGATAAGGTTCCTCACCATCACGTGTGGAAAGTGAAAGATACACATCCGGAACGACATTTTCACTGATGAACTTTACACGTCCATCCATCATCAGAATATTCCCTCCCTGAACATGAAAACTGTAAATACCGTTATTCGTCACGTTCAGAATTCGGTCAAAATTTTTCGCGCCGTCCGTACTGGAATAAGATGCCCGCCGATAACCATCTTTACTCCACGCGCTTAATTCCGTCGAGGGAATTCCTCCCCACAGAGAGCTCTCCGGTAACTCGACTTCCTGAGTACCATAACTGTTATACTGAGAAGTATCTCGCTTCCCTTTTACCCATAATTCTGGCCGACCAGCCATTTCGTCTACTAAAATCGTAGTGGACAGACCATCAAAAATTCTCTGCGGAGAAATTCGCTCATCTTTATAAATTAATGCGTTATTCCCCACGTGTCCATCAGGCTTTAACACCCCGCCATGATGAACATAATAATCGATCGCCCCTCCTTTCGCCTCACCGGGTAAAAGTGAAAGCACCGAATTAACCACCTCTCGGTGAGCATTTCGCATCGTCGTCTCACGCTGCCGCGGCGCAGACGGACATAAAAAAACTGGAATCTGTTTCCGCATCAGATTCTGATTCGTTTCCCCATCATAATAAGGCCGGGTACGGTCAAAACCATCATAAATCGCCTGCATTTCTAAATACGGCAATAATTCATGAGTCCACCCATACTCCACAGGAAATCGTGTTTTCCTCGATTTTCTGCTCCTCCCCATCTCGGCAGCAGTGCATGCCTGAGACGTCTGAACGGCCGGGTACCCGCCTGTACTGACCGCATACGTGTCAAATGCCGTGCCAAGCTGACGAAGATGATTCTGGCACGACACACGCTGCACCACAGCACGCACACCATTTATCGCAGGAATCGCAATCGTCGCAAGAATCAGAACGATCACCATTACCGTCAATAATTCGATCAGTGTAAACGCCCTGCGTTTACTTGTAGTACAGATTTTCTGTTTCACTTTTATGAAGTATTATATCCGATACACTATAAAATTCCGCTTCCTCGGCATTTTACTTCCGCTGAAAATGCCAGCTTTCAGAGCCACATAAAACTGAAATTTAAAGTGGAACCAGTATCCGCATACCAGTTCTACTTTAAATTTTTCCTTCGTGCGGCCACCGAAACAATTTTTCATTTCTCCGAAAATATTTTCCTCGATGACTATACAAAACAAAAGATTTAATGTAAAATTATAATATAATTAATGCCTGGATTATCTTATTTTTCATGAAAATCCATCCTCACAGCAAAATTTCCTTAAAATGCATCATTCATTCTGATATATGAAAAAATATAAATAAATCAGGACTTTCCCCCGGGTATTTTCTCCGGGAAGTTGGCGCAAATCTCCCGGTTTCCATGAAATGATCGTCAGAATGGTTGGAAACTGACGATAATTCCACGTTTCAGGAGAGAAAATACTCCGGAGGGAAAGCCTTTTTCCGCTAAATTTTTACCTCTCATAGAATCACGCGTTCAGCTTACTGTCTCTTCTGACATAAAATCAGAAAGATAAACCTAAAATTTCTCATGGATTCATATCCGACACATGATAAAATTTCATTTTCCCGGTTCACCGTCAGACAGATCTGCCATTTCGTGATTCATATACCCGATACACACTATAAATTCTGCATCCTCGGCATTTAGCTTCGCTGAAAATGCATGCTTTCAGAAGCGCATAACCGAAAATTTAAAATGAAACCAGTACAAAATAACACATCAAGAGGTTCCATCAGGGTATTCACCTGTAGTAGAATCCAGCCATGACTCTGTCCAGTCCTGCATCTGCGTGTTTTCCGCTGTCGCGGGCTGACCGTCCACTCCCGTGGAGAGATACTGATAAACCATCGGAACGATATTCTCGTGAACGAATCGTACGCTGCCGTCCGCGAACTGCGCATTCGCGCCAGCATTATGGAAGGCGTAAGGAAGCGAACTGGCATTCGTGACGTTTATCATCTTACCTCGGAAACCGGCAGGTGCCGTCTTATTCGTTCTAATAGGCATAATCGTCCAGTTAGTCGTCGTGGTGCTCGAGTCACCGGTGTAAGTCGCACCTTCATCATACTGTGCCACCCAGTAACGTGTCGTCTGAGTCATCCCATGTCCTGCGGGAGAAGAATTCCATCCGATCCAGGAAAACGGATTCGTTTCATAAGTATCTATTTTCTTACGTCCAAAATAAACATTCGGAAGACCTGCATGTTCATGGAAAATAATAGTGCTTGACAGACCATCTGTCAGCGTGTCAACAGAAATCACACCAGCCCCTGACATCACCGCACTGGGGCCAGTTTTTCCACCAAGAGGAACCCCATAACATTTTCCGTCACTGGCATCAAGCGATTTATGAATAATAGCGTAATCCGCAGGACGAGCATTCGCCACCTCTAAAGTCCCCTGAGCTTTATAAGTCATTGTACGTTCACCACCGGGAGCTGCCGGACACAGGTAACCCGCTGGAAGTGATTTCACAAATCGTTCATTCGAAGTATGATCTAGAGCTTCATAGGGATTCCATAAATCATAAATATTCCGCCCCTCTAGAAATGGAAGAAGCTCCACTAAAACGCCGCGCATATTTTGACCACCAGTTGTGTTGGAATGGTTCGGGGGGAAACCGCCGTTCGCGTGTGCATAATTCGCCAGCGCCAGGCCGATATTATGCAAATTATTGGCACACTGCGTCTTTCGGGCTGCGGCTCTGGCAGCGTTCACACCAGTCAGTAATAAAGACGCTAAAAAACCGATAATGAGCATTACCACCAATAATTCAATCAGTGTAAAACCTTTTCTCATAATAAAATCCTCTCATTTAAAATGTAAAAATATAAAAGTGAAAATAAAAAGTAAAAAACCAACGAATATTTTAAGGCCATCTCCTGAAATTTAAAAGAAGTGTAAACTTTTTATACCCGATACACTATAAATTTTCGCTTCCCCGGCATTTTGCTTCGCTGAAAATGCCTGTTTAATATCCTCACGAAACGGAAAATTAAAGTGAATCATGTATAGGAACACACCATTTTCTAATTTTTATCGGATAATCCGGCATTCACCTGATTCCGACTAAATATTTTATTGATCACAGATCGCGAAATATCACGCGCACTGCTTTTATAACTCTTGAAACACAAAATATACATCCACTGCACTTTATTCTCGACACGTTAAATTTTATTGTTTCTCCTCATTTCACGAAAGAAGAAACGTCAGGTTTTGGCTGTCAAAACATAAAAAGGAAATACCTCGGGAACAAAATGAGTGTTTTCATATACCCGATACATTATAAAATTTAGCTTTACCGGCTTTTTTGCTTCGCTGAAAAAGCCTGCTTTTAGAGCCGCACAAAACGAAATTTTAAATTGAAACCAGTATATAAAATTTGAGCGGCCTGTTCATGTCACTGACCGCGAGACTAAAAACGCCCCAGGCCAGTCGGGTCATCACCATCCGGATATAATGCCGTTAAATCTCGAACTTCCAGATCGGAATGAGTATAAATCGCCTTACTGTCTTTTGCAGAAAAAGTAAGATATACCTCCGGAATGATCGCTTCATTTATAAATCGTACCGTGTTATCCAGAAATAGGGCGTTCGCTCCCGACGGATGAAAACTGTAAACTCCATCATTCGTGGCGTTTACGACTTTTTGGAAGGACGACTTATTAAAATTTGACGTGCTAAATGGATTCTGTCCTTTTACGTCCCAGGCCGTCAGTTTCGTAGAGGCGGCACCTCCCCAGGAACATACCAGAGGACGATTTCCACATTCCCCCGCGACAGACGCAGAACCACCGGTATAATTAATATCCAGTTTCCCCGCCGCCCAGCGAACTGGCCGCCCCGCCATTTCATCCAGAATAATCGTATTCGAAAGTCCATCCGGAATGCTCACATAAGGCGTCTTGGTATCTTTCGCGGCCAAAACATTTTGTAATAATCGAGAACCGCCATCCGATTTCTTATCGGGCAGCAAAATCCCATCATCATGTACATAATAATCGGTACAGCTTCCCACCGCATAACCGCTGGTGGAAATTCCTGTATTATCCGCGACTTTTGCCGTGCCATCCCCTGAATCCAGATACTGTAATCTGTCTGGATCAGGAGTTGCGGGGCACTGGAAAATCGGAATTCTTTTGCGCATAAGCATCTGATTCGCCTTTCCCTGAGAAAAAATGTTGGCATCATCAAACTGCGCATAAATATTTTTCATTTCCATATAAGGAAGTAACGCCAGGGACCATCCTCCGCGCGGATCAGAAGAACGCACGGGAGGATAACCGCCATTACTGGCCTCAAAAGCACTAAATGCTGTGCCGAACTGCTTTAAGTGATTCGCGCACTGCGTTTTACGTGCCGCAGAACGCACCATATTTACCGCCGGGACGGTCATCGCGGCAAGCATCCCGATAATCGTCATCACCACCAGCAGTTCCAGCAGAGTAAATGCCTTTTGTGTCTTCATCATATTCATATGAAAAATTAAATCCGATACATTATAAATTTTCGCTTTTTTCGCGTTTCACGATACACAAAATACATGTAAGCGTATCACCTAAAAACGAAACTTTAAAGTAAAACCGGAAGAACCTCAAAAAATACCATTTTCACCGAGTACCCCAAAATGTTCATCTCAGATATTTTTGTCTGAGAAAGTCGCCTCATCACGATCATACCCCGCTTCCGTTTCACTTTTTCGAAAACTTCAGATGAAGAAAAACACGAATACTGGAAACCGAAATGAGATATTACCGTAAATCATACCGCATCATCCTTTACGCACCAGCAGGGAAGCCGGTTCTTCACGACCGATTTTTACCGCCGGCAAAATCGCTGCGATCAGACACAGGAAAAGTGCTGCGCCGAAACCGAAACTCAGCCGTGCCCACGGAATAACCACTGGCGGTATGACACCCCCCAGGAAGCCACCAAAACCAGATGAACCCGTAACCGCACAAGCACCGGTAAAGGTTCCGAAAATCAGGCTCAGGACACAAGTACAAATTCCGATCAGAATGGCTTCCGCAAAAATAAGTCTCACCAGACCACCACGCGTTACCCCATACGCACGAAGAATACCCATCTCCCACCGGCGCGTCCGGACGGAAGCGATCATAGTGTTCATCACAGCAAAAGTTGTAATAAACAAAATAATTAAAGGCATTCTGGCCATCTGCTGAATGACAGAATTCGCGCGGCCTGTAATGGACTGAGTAAAAGTATCATACGTATTCACCTTCACAAAACCCTGTGTGACCCCACGAGCACTCTGCGCCAAATGAACATTTTCATTCGGATTCAGAGAGCTGACTCCACCAGAACGAGCTGCGATTTTTTGCATTTCAGATTCCAGAAACGCGTGCGTCGTGCCCGGTTTCGTGTTCATCCAGAAAAACCCGTAACGCGAAAGGTTAAAATCATTCCGAACGTTATCATACGCGGCGAAGACCATTCCCCCCGTGCGGCCGCTTTCGGTACGGACGCCAGAAGTTTTAGTGATCCAGTGCCAGCCAGGAATCTGCACGATTCCGACGATTTTATATTCCACAAAACCAGAACCACCACCAGGACCACCGCGGCCAAACATTCCGCCACCGCCGAAGCCTGCACCGGGACGGCCTTCAGACGCACTGAATCCAGCACCGTCAGGACCGCCACCACGGCCTCCAAGATTTCCGCCCGGAGGAGGAGTATGCGTGCCGTCCGTGAGCTTACCTTCACCTTCTGCTGGGGTACGAGAAGAAAGAAGCTCACCAGACGGCATATTTCCTGCGGGAAGGCCAGCCTGCGACATACTCGGCCTCTGCCCTCCCATGAAACCACCACGGCCACCACCGGAATCCGTGGGTGTCTTTAATTTTAGTTTATCTCCGACTTTTAAATGAAAACGTTTCGCCATCATGTCCGGAATCAGACACGCGCGCTGCGGATAATCACACATCATACGGAGCGTTTCATGACGATTTCCATCCAGATACGTTAAATTCACCGTGGGATTATCTTTCCGAAATGCGATCTGTGGATCCACACCAAAAAGCACCACATTATTCATCTGCGCTCCCATACGATCCGTCCTGCCCTCCATATGCTCATCCGCTAATCGTGGCTGGGCGATCGCCAGAGGCATAAAATCTTCTTGAATAATTCCAGGAATATTCATCACATTTTCCACTTCCGTATGCGGAATTCCTGCAGGAAGAAAAGACGCCAGCGTATCTGGCAGATTTTTAGACGGCATAAAAGGACCGAGCATGGAATACCCCCAGACCTGAATCATCGTATAAAGCCCCAGGCCGACACTAAAGGAAACCGTCGTTCCCAGCGTACGCCATTTATTACTGGAAAGCTCTTTCTGCAAAAAAGCGGAGTTTATGCCAAGAATACATGCTAAAATGGGAGAGAAAATCTTCTCCACGATAATAACCATCAGAGGTGCCATTAATAAAATGGCGATCGCCGCGATCACGCTTCCTCCCGTGGAGGCGATAATGGCACGCACCGAGTCTTCCATGGGCACAACAAAAACCAGCAGCCATAACGTCACAAGAACCGAGGCGCCAATAAACGCGGAAAGGTACGTTCCCTTCTGACTGGCAAGTTTTCTTTCCTGGAAAAGCGCATCCAGCGGAGCGATTCGAGTCGCGCGCCATGCAGGAAGAAGAGACGCCAGAAATGCCCCCAGCAGAGAACACAGCAGCGCAATTAAAATCGTCAGAGGACTAATCACCACATCTTTCGCCGAAAGACCAGGATTCATCATGGTAATCACCACCAGCATGGCCCAGCCAGCCAAAAGGCCGCCCAGCCAGCCAAGAACGCCGAGAAACAGACCTTCCATGGTAATAAATCCCCTAATCTGGCCTTTCGTAAATCCGATCGTCCGTAAAATCGCCAACTGGCGAGTACGCTCACTAACACCCATACTCAGAGTGGTGAAAATGATAAAAATAGCCGTCAAAAGTACCAGTCCGATAACTCCCCGCGCCTGATTTAATATCATGGAGGAAGAATCCCGCGCCGACATCATTTCCTGCAGAGAATCCGCATCAGAAAACTGAACCACCATGTCCGCCAATTTACATTTTTTCTCCCACGTCTGACGAAAATCTTTTACAGAAATATCCTGAAGCTGAAGAAACAGCATATTACATCCCTCTGGATTTCCACCAATTTTCCTCGCCGTTTCCAGAGGAACATACATCGCCGGTGAAGTCAGATTCACAGAACTTCCACGCATGGATGACGGAGGTGTATTTTGTGCCACCGGTGTGGCCGTACTTCCCGCAGAGGATGCCACCGAGGATTCCCCCGTGACCGCAGCCGGAGCAGTGGAATTTCCTTCAGCAGAAGGTGTCGGGGACACTCCAGAAGCAGCGTTCTGTTTCGTCTGAGTATTTTGAGTTTCCTGCGCTGGCGGCATTCTGGAACCACCCGGTGTGCTGACATTCGTCGAAAACCCGGAAGCCTGAATTCCCTGTTTCAAAAATCCCACCACCTTCAGGCGGAAATTCCCTCCCACCGTATTTACATCCACCGTTTCGCCTAACTGAATCTCTTCAGGCATCTCAGACCCGTCCGGTAACTTTTCCTGCCAGTAACTCTGCAGCATATTTCTGGCAGACTGACTTAAAACACATTCCAGTTCTGCATCCGGAGAATCTGACGCCTGAAGCCAGCGGCCATCTTCCACTTCATACGGCGCATACCGGTTTTCAGAAGTCATAATCACCTCCACACCAGTCACCACAGGATTCCTCTGGGGAGTACCCGTCGTCTTGCGCAACTTATCCAGTCCAGAAGTTTCCGTCACACCGCGGGCTGCATTACAAGACGTCTGAAATCCCCGGTCCAGCCTGCGAACATTCTTATCCGCACGAAGTTCCGTAATAAAATTTTCCGGAAAATTTCCTTTATTTTGAGTAATCACCACATGATAATCACCAAAATAATTTTTAATATCATTTCTCGCCACATTCTGTAATATATCGAAACTGCCGATATACCATACGATCATACAGCACGGCAAAATAATCGCCAAAATCGCCAAAATAAGCCGCGAACGATAATATACCATTTCCCGCAGGGTTAATTTTAAAAGGGTTTTCATTTTTTAGCCCTCCTTTAATTCACTGGCCGGAACGTCTGATATAATTTTTCCATCACGCAGTGAAATCACACGATCCGCCCATTTCGCCACACTTACCTCATGCGTAACCACCACCATGGTATGCCGGCGCTCATCACAAAATTCTCGCAGTAATTTACAAATAATTTCACTGTTCGTGGAATCCAAATTACCGGTCGGCTCATCCGCTAACAAAAGTCCAGAATTTTCCATTCCTCCCTGAATTTCAGCAAAATCCGCAAAAAGTGCTCGTGCCAGAGCCACTCTCTGCTGTTCACCACCGCTCAAAGAATCCGGACGGTGATGCCGACGATCCTGAAGATTTAACCGGGTTAAAAGCGTTTCCATGGCAGATTTCATTTTATCACTCGAGGTTTTTACTGCGTTTCCTCCCGCCAGTACCGGCAGCATGATATTTTCCTCCGCCGTCAGAGTGGGAATTAAATTAAACGCCTGAAACACCACCCCGATATGATCTCGGCGGAAGGTGGTTAAATCGTAATCTGAAAGCGTGGAAATATTTTTCCCCGCAATAAAAATACTCCCAAAAGTCGGTACCGTCAGACCTGCCATCAGGTGTAACAGCGTACTTTTCCCAGACCCGCTGGCTCCCATGACCGCTAAAAACTGACCGTATGGTATTTCCAGCTGAATATCCCTCAGCGCATACACATCAGCGGTACCGTCTGAACTTCCGCCACGATAAACTTTCGAAACATCTTTCACCACAACATGCGCTTCTTTATTTTTTTCACTCATCTCTTTCTCTTTCATTTATTTATTTTATACTCGTTCTATTTTAAATATCCGTTTTGAGGACTCTAAACACCGCCATTTTCAGCAACAAAATGCCGGAAAAACCAAAATTTATAGTGACTCGGCCATAAAAGCTCAATTATTTCACTGCATATTTTGTCACATAACTCGAAATTCCTGTAAAAAATAGCCTTACTTTTCCGAAAGTATTTCGATTTATTCTTTTTTCTCAAAATTACATTTTAGAAAAAAGTCGGAGTACACCTGAGTGTCCAGACAACTATACTGGTTCCACTTTAAATTTCCGTTTTATGCGATTCTGAAGGCAGGCATTTCCAGCGAAGTAAAATGCTGAGGAAGCGAAAATTCATAGTGTATCGGGGCTAAAATTCTCTGGAACTTTTTATGAAACATTCAATGAATATTAAAATGTGAAAAAAGTTTAAATTTCACATCTTTTAAGTATTTCAGAAAATACTGACCTGAAGAAATTTTACTCACGAAGAATATTTGTTTGTGCCACGAGAAAATATCCCGTTAACGGAACGTCAGAAACCGTCTGTGCCTCAAAAGAACGTTTATTTTCAGGTGTTATCATTTCGATATATCTTACAAAAGAAGATTCCACCTGTTTACCACCAAAAGAAGAACGGCCAGGAATCGATAAATCAAAAGACTTCCAGAATGCCCTGGGATTTTCATCCGATGATTTTTCAGATTTACTAAACCACTGCTGAATGATCCGCTTAAAAGATGTATTTTCAGCAAAATTCGACCAGCCTGTCAGAACCTTCAGATTCATCGTATTACGATCTTTCTCTGGCAGCACTCCTCTGGCCATTTTCTTTGCCGCAGGTAAAATGAAATTATTCTTTTTGGCAAAATTTATCGCCTTTTGAATATTCTCATTCTCACCCTGACCCAGATTTTCCAGGGCAGACAATAAAAAAGAATTTCCGGTTCTAGAATCCACTTCTTCATTTACCGGTAAAGCATTCTTTTTCAAAAATACAGAATCCAAAGAGTGAAAAAGCTCTTCTCGTCCGCTAATTATAAAATCTTCTTCTGAAAATCCGATCTGTAATAAGCGTGTCACCACCATTTCATGGTTTTCATGAAAAAAAGCAGTATTTTGCGCCAAAAAACGATCCACCCGACGAAAAACTTTTCCACGTATCTCTTTTCTTGCTTCCAACTGTTTCAGAAGCGCCGAAACCTCCGCCTCATTTCCCTGAATTTCATCATTTACAGTATAAATCGCGCCACAATTTTCCGTACACACATGCATATTCTCCGCAAAAACCGTAATTCCGCTAAGGATTACGGCATACAGAGTCACTAAAAAGTAAAACACGCTGCGGAACATTACAAAAACCGATCACGGAAAAAAATCAAAAGAAGTAAAAA
This sequence comes from Planctomycetia bacterium, assembly GCA_030527015.1. Lineage (GTDB taxonomy): Bacteria > Planctomycetota > Planctomycetia > Pirellulales > Thermoguttaceae > RGIG3701. Next base: position 2,867 of record JAUNBR010000059.1, on the reverse strand, counting down.
AACACTATAATAAATTTTATTTTAATAGTATTTTCTTTTTATGTCAAGTATTTTTTATAATTTTTTTATAAATTTTTATAATTTTTACATTTTTCTTATTCATATTCCATTACTTAATATATAAATAATCCAAAAATCTCCTCCCAGTAAAATGCCTGATATAAAATTTTTGTATGTACCGCATCATTACATTACTCTCTGCCTTTACCATTTAACCCCTCTCTGGCACAAATTCATTTTTTTGTTATAATATATATGATTTTATCGTAAATTCCAGTTTTTGTCTGCCATAAAGGTTTAAAAATCTGAAATAATTTATAGTACTCCAGCACTAAGATCACCAGGTTTCATTTTAGCGTGGGTCTGGTGCTGACATTTTCGTGTCACAAAATGCCTAACACCTGTAAAGTGAAATTTCCATATTATATCCGATACACTATAAATTTCCGATCCTCCGGCATTTTACTCCGCAAAAATGCCTGTTTTCAGAGCGGCACGAAACAGAAATTTAAATCGGAATCCATATAATTATAGTACAGACTCCATTTATAAAGTAATAATTCGAAAATTACTACTTTTTTATGCCTTTCTTTTTTGTTATTTTATTATTATGCTCTTATTATCTGTCGACTCTCTCCGAAAATATTACGGTCCAGATCCCGTTCTGGACGGCGTAACTTTTGATGTCCACCCGGGTCAGAAAATTGGGCTGGTCGGCCCGAACGGTACGGGAAAAAGTACACTCATGAAAATTCTCGCAGAAAAAGAAGAAGCAGACGCCGGCAGATGCATCTTTCATCCAAACATTCGTGTGGGTTACCTCCAGCAGCGTCCGGAGGCCACCGAACGTACCCTCTGGGAGGAAGCCCACCATGCGCTGGCAGACTTAATTACTCTCCAGCATGACGCCCAAGCGGTGGCGGAAGCTCTGGCGACAGAACAGGATGAAGCGCAGCGAGAAAAATTAGCCATCCGTTTCGACCACCTTCAGCAAGAACTTTTGCGCCAGGATGCCTATAATCTGGACTATAAAGTCGAGCGTGTCCTCCAGGGACTCGGCTTCCAGGAAAACCAGATGAACACACCAGTCATGGCTTTAAGTGGCGGGGAGCAGAACCGACTCATGCTGGCAAAACTTTTACTTGCTGAGCCAGAATTAATGTTACTGGATGAACCCTCTAACCATCTGGACCTGGCCGCCACCGAATGGCTGGAAACCTTCCTCGTGGAATCTGACGCCGCGGTTATCGTCGTCAGCCATGACCGTTATTTCCTGGATAAAGTAACGAATCGCACGCTGGAACTTTTACATGGCACCGTGGACTCTTACACGGGAAACTTTTCGGCTTATCTGCAGCAAAAAGAAGAACGTTTACTCGTTCAGCGCAGAACCTGGGAAAAACAGCAGGAAGAAATCGCAAAAACGGAGGACTTTATTCGTCGAAATCATTATGGCATGAAGGCGGCACAGGCCGAGGACCGACGAAAAAAATTAGAGCGTATCCAGCGGGTGGATCCGCCCCGGGAAATTTCCACTCCACCGATGAGTTTACCACACGCCGAACGTTCAGGAGATATCGTCGTCCGAATTAATCACCTGACAAAAGGTTTTTCGCAAGAACTTTTCCGTGACATCACTTTCGACATTCAGCGTGCTCAGCGCTGGGGTATTATTGGCCCGAACGGCTGCGGGAAATCCACCCTGTTAAAATGCCTCTTGGGTCAGATCTCTCCGGATTCTGGAAATGTTATTTTAGGCCAGGGTGTAAAAATCGGATATTTTGACCAGCAGTTAGAGTCTGCCCACGGAAGTAGCCTGGCAGTCGACGCAGTTCGTCCCTCCGACGGTCGAGAAATGGATGAACCTGCAAGAAGAAGTTTATGTGCACGTTTTGGCATTACCGGGGACATGGTTTTTCAGAAAGTCGAAAGTCTCAGCGGAGGTGAACGCTGCCGTGTCGCACTGGCGCGATTATCCTCTGAAAACGCAAATTTCCTGATTTTGGATGAACCCACAAACCACCTGGATCTTTGGGCACGAGAAGCGCTGGAAAAGATGATCAAAAAATTTGAAGGCACCGTCCTTTTTGTCAGCCACGACCGATATTTTATTAACCAGGTCGCGACTCATCTTTTAATTATGGATCCTGAAAAAGCCCGTATTTTTCCTGGAAATTATCAAGAATGGACACAGTCCCAGGCTTCTGTCAGTCCACACGGTAATTTTTCCCAGGCGGCCACCACCTCAAAAAACACTGGAAAATCCTCGAAACCGACTTCTCCTAAAGAACAAAACAAAAAACAGGAAAAAAACACCTCACGTGAGGATTTATGGAAACAGTCGAATCTCAAAAAATCGCAAAAGAAAAACCACGTTTCATCTGGAAATTCGTCTTCCGATGATTCCGCTTTTCCGGCAGAAGAAAAATCGCCTTCTTCCGCTGCACCCGAGAAAAAAGCGCAAAAAAAGAAACGCCGCTTTCCTTACCGAAAAGTGTCAGATCTGGAAGATGAAATTTTTATCCGCGAAACGCTGGTCGATGAAATTTTGAAACAGCTCCAAAATCCCATGATCCTGCGTGACGGTCAGCAGATACGGAAACTCCAGAGCGAAATGGAGCAGGAGCAAGAAATCCTCAAATCACTTTACGAACACTGGGAGGAAGCCTCCGAAATGAACTGGTAATCCGTGTTTGACGTCATGTCATATCACAACAAAATACCTGCAGAGCCACACAAAATGAAAATTTATACTGGTTCCACTTTAAATTTCAGTTTTGTGCTGTTCTGAAAACAGGCATTTTCAGTGAAGCTATACTCATGCCATTTTAAAATTCAGTTTTCGCCTGCGACAAGATGGAACTTTT
>JAUNBR010000004.1:26694-84514 GCA_030527015.1 Planctomycetia bacterium | reverse complement strand
ATTAAATTTTGATTTTCAGCTCTAAACGCGGGCATTATCTGCAGAAATATGCCGGTTTTCGGTTAAATTTCCGTTTTCACGAGAACACGGGAACCGTGGTGCGCATCTCAGACAGCGGTTTTAAAAGCGGAAATTCAAAATAGTATGATTAAAAATACGGAAAAAGCAGAATTTTATAATGCATCACGTACATATTATTTTTATAGTACCGCACGCGCGGGAAAATGTCAATTATTTCCGCGGACGAATTCCATGGTTTTTAGAAAAAAATATTTTATAAAATGGCGAGAATAAAATATTACTTTTGTTGTTACGGAAAACAGAATATTTTAATGCATGTGGAGATAAAATGAAATAAAATATTAAAATACCCTAATTATTTTTTACGATTTTCTTTCGTTCTTCTGCCGCACTCAGACGAGAGTAAATGGGGGAAATCTCCCAGAGAGAATCTCCCTGGCCGGCCTGAAAACGGTCATATGCCATTTTCCCAAGAATGTCGAGTGAAATGCTCCAGTATTCTTCTGGAACGATTTTCAGGTTTTGGGGAAGATATTTTTGTTTTCTTTTAAGTAGGGAGCCTGTTACGGCTGTATCTGGGGAAAGTGTTTCCAGCCAGTCATTAAAATTTTGTACGCGCATACCGTCACAGGGAGTCATGTGATGATAATCTTTTTCAGAAAAAATAGATGGTGGTGTCGTGTATGTGCGTGTAATTACATCATTTCGCTGGGCATCCATTACTGCGGCAATTTTTGGAAATTCAGACGGAGTTTGTGCTGCTAAAATGTCTAAAGTATTAAATCCCAGGATTTCTGCACCCGTAACGTATGCAAAAGTTTTTGCGAACGTAATTCCGACTCGCAGGCCTGTAAAAGAACCAGGACCTGTGGGCAGAGTGATTAAATCCACTTCATCGGCATTCCAGTGAACTTCTTCTAAAAGTTCCATGACGGCCGGCGTTAAAAATTTTCCGCTGCGCTGTTCGGCACCAAGATATTTTTCCCTAATAACTCTGGTATCTTCCAGTAAAGCCACGGATGCAGAAATTTCTACAGTTTCCAGTGCAAGTATTTTCATTAAAATGTAAAAAATTAAAAAAAGTATGAATTTAATGGTGGTAATCTATTAATTAATCGCTGCTAAAATCAGATGTTTCGGGTAATGTCTCTTTTTCTTGTGATTTTTTTGAGGTGCGTGGTCACAGAAAACATATATTTTATCTGACCGTATGAGGCTGGCGGGAAGTGAAAATACTGGAGCTGGACTTTACGGCTGTCCGTCTGCTGGCCACAGAACCGGGTGAGTGAAAATGGTACTTCGAGTATAAAAATCAAGAAAGGAAATATCATTTTATATTCTGTGTGAGGAAATGTCAAGATATTATATCCGAAATGCTATAAATTTCCCACTTTCGCGACATTTTTATCTCTGACATGTCGGTGAAGCAAAAATTTTAGTGTATCAGGCACAAAATACCACTTCTGCGTCTGCGTAAAACTAAAATTTAACGTAATGTCAGTATATTTCTGCAGGGGGTCTCGACGCTTTATTAAAATTATGTAATAATAAGTTATATATTTAATATTATTGTATGTGTGTTTTTTGTTCCTAAATAGAGTTTAATCTCTGTCGGTAACACCTGTGAAAAGGAATGGTTCAGTTTTTTTGAGGGAAAAGTTAATTTAGTGTGCCTCATGATATTATATTTTGTATTTTGAGAAAAATATAATTTTTTCCGGACTAAATATTTTATCGGACAGATTATGAAACTGTTCCGGAAAACAGAAGTGAAATATGTCTCATTCATTACCAGGTATCTAGGAGAGAAAGCTCAGGTGTTATATGAATTATGTTTCGTTTTGTGAAAAATGGGGGATAATTATGGACATGCAGGGAGCAAAAATCCTGAAAAAATGATTCGGTGTTTTCTTTAAAAATCAGGGTTTAAGGTGTGAAAAGAGCGATTTTAAGTGATATTCACAGTAATCTGGAAGCACTCCAGGCTGTTTTAGAAGATATCAAAAAACAAAATGTCGACGAAATATTTTGTTTGGGAGATGTGGTCGGTTATGGGCCGAATCCTACAGAATGTGTCGATCTGGTAATGAAAATGTGTAAAGTGTGTCTTTTAGGGAATCATGACCAGGGTGCGCTTTTTGATCCGGAAGGTTTTAATGGGAGTGCGGAAAAGGCTATTTTTTGGACGCGCAGGGAAATAGATCGTCCGTCCCCACGGCGTGATGAAAGATGGGATTTTCTGAATATACTTCCTAAAAGGTTCCCGGATGATGCAGATGGAGCGGTTTATGTGCATGGTTCTCCCAGAAATCCTCTGAATGAATATTTGTTTCCTGAAGATATTTTTAATCCACGAAAACTGGAAGCTCAGTTTCGGCTGGTTAAGCGTTTTTCATTTCAGGGACATACGCATGTCCCGGGTGTTTTTACGGATGATCTGAAATTTTACGCGCCTAAAGATTTTGACGGTGAGAAAGAACTTCCTTCTGAAGGAAAATTTTTGATAAATGTCGGTTCTGTCGGGCAGCCACGGGATTTTGATAACCGTGCCTGTTATGTTACTTGGCAGGAAATCGGAGACCGGCGTATCTTGAAATATCATCGTGTGGAATATGATGCAGAAAAGACTGCGAAAAAGATTTTTGCGATTCGTGATCTGGATAATTTTCTGGGTGAACGCCTTCTGAAAGGCAGGTAATTTCTGACAAAAGAAAATCTGTTTTATACTTTATCGTGTGTCGGCGTAACACCCATAATGAGAAAGTTTAGTGGAATAAATTTTTCATGGAGAAGTATCTGTTAACGGATAACCACAGAGTGTTTTATGGTTATTCCTGATGTATACTGGTTCCAATTTAAAATTTCGTTTTGTGCGGCTCTAAAAGCAGGCTTTTTCAGCGAAGCAAAAAAGCCGGTGAAGCGGAATTTTATAATGTATCGGGTATAATACTGGCTTTACATTAAATTTTCGTTTTATGTGGTTCTGGAAGCAGGTATTTTCAGCGAAGAAAACGCCTGCCTGGCGGCGAAAAAGAGAAACGAAATTTTTTAGTGTGTCGGGTATAAAAGTAAATAAATTTTTGCGCTCCGATCTATTTATACCGGTTCCACTATAATTTCTGTTTTGTGTGATTATAAAAATATTTTCAGTAAAAATGAAATGCTGGAGAAGCTGAAGTTTTATAGTGTATCTTAGTAAAAATAATATTATGTCATATGCTGGATACATTTTTGGCTTCCTTTTTCTGGTTTTTTGCCGGCAGAAATGTTTATTTCCTTGGCAGAAAGAAATGAAGTTTTTTAAAAACAGGAGAAAAATAAAAAACCTGTTTTACGCATAAATTTAAGTTTTGAGTGGATGCGCCTGACAGATTAAGAATCATAAAATGTCGGCATGCTGCAGGCGGACAGGAAATGTGAAAATTCATAATATGTCGAGTATAAAGTTTTATATGTAAGTGTGATTTTATACCCGGGGTTCTATAAATTTCTGCTTCTCCTGCATTTTACTTCACTAAAAATACCTGGCTTTTAGAGCTGCGTAAAACTGAAATTTAAGGGAAAACCAGTATAATAAATTTTTTATATACTGGTTCACTTTTAAATTTCCATTTTATTTTTTCTGTGCCTCTGTTAAAGATTTATCATGAAAAGTCGGAGAAGTGGAAATTTATCGGTATATCGAGTATAATTATATTATAGTTATTTATCCTTTCATTTAAAAAAAGCCTTATGACATCAAGTAACCGTTCAAAAAATTTGCGTCCAGATACACCCCAGAAACCGGGTATTTTACAGTTCGTACTGATTATGCTCATTACCATGATTTTATTTCAGTGGTATATGCGTACATTTCATGCGCCAGCGGATCAGGATTTAAAGAAGGATTCCTCTATTTCTGAAGTGCGTCTAGAAATAGAGAAGCAGGAGCAGGAACCGGAAGAGCCTGCGGTAACGCCAGACGTTTCGGATGTATCGGATGTGAAGGAAGTGACACCCGCGGGAGTGGCACCAGCAGAGGCTGTGAAGGAGGGTGAAGTCATACCTGCGGCGGAAGTGGAAAAGAAAGGGGTGATTCCGGAGAAACTGATTTCGCTAGGATCTTTGGATACGTCCAGTCCATACCGGATGCTGGTGACTTTTACATCTCGTGGCGCGGCGGTGGCCACGGTGGAGATGAATGAAAAACGTCTGATCAGTATGAGTGATGCGGGGGATTTTCAGGGAGGATATTTAGGTGTATTAAATTTTCGCTCGGACGAAGAAGATACGGTTTCCGTGGCGGGTATGGAAGCGCAGCGTACGGTGCAGGTGCGTCCACAGGAGACGGTAATCAGCAGTACAGATCAGGTTCCAGATCCCATTACGAATGAAATGCGTGGATGTCATGTGGATGTAATTGGGGCGGGTACTCCAGCGGAAGTGGCTGGACTGAAAGTGGGGGATATTATTACGAAACTGGATGATGTGAAAATACACAGTAATACCCAGCTTCAGGAGATTTTAATAACATATGCGCCGGGACGTGAAGTGGGGCTTACGGTCTGGCGTGACGGGCGGTTTCATACGATTTTTGCAAAACTTGGACGGCAGCCGGTGAAGGTTATCGCGCCTGAAAATGGGGATCCTCTTTCATTTTTGACCACGTTTAGTCATTTTGGAAAGCAAAAACTCGATTCTCCTTATGCGCAGATGGGGGAACGAATCGCGAAGACTGACACACGTTCTCTGTATCAGTATTTGGATTTTGAGTTACCGAATATTCAGATGAGGAAAGAGAGCTGGGAGGTGGAATCCCAGGAGGCGGATTCTGTAACATTTTTATATAGGATGCCGCGGTATGGGATGGAAGTGCGTAAAACATATAAGTTAAGTAGTGCTTCGGAGGAACAGTTACATGACCCGGTGTTTCCTGCGTATCACCTGACGATGAAAGTGGAGGTGAAGAATGTGGGCAGTATGGTTCGGGAAGTCGCGATTCAGCAGGACGGCCCGACGGGGCTTCCGACAGAAGGATACTGGTTTTGTTCGAAAACGGCGCGCGGCATGTTCGAAATGGTGGGGATTCGAGATGTGATTACAGGTTATTCTGACAGCACCTCACCGACGATTACTTCCTGTAAGCGAATTGTGGATGGAGAATGGGGACTGTATGAACAGAATAGTGGAAATCCGCTGAAATATATCGGAGTGGATGCACAGTATTTTTCAGCGATTATGCTTCCGCAGCCGGTAAAAGATAAAAATGAACTCGGGGTGAAGGAGTATACTCAGCTGCGTGTGGGAGAAGTACCGGATCCGTGGGAGATCTGCACCGACACTTCCGTGCGTCTGCGTTCAGAGGTGGCGAGACTAAATCCGGGAGAGTCTGCAGGTCAGGAATTTAAGGTTTTTATTGGTCCGAAACGTCCGGAACTGCTGTCTAAATATGAACTGGATAATGTCGTTTATTATGGCTGGTTTTCGCCCATCGCGAAATTTCTGTCGTCTATTCTTCATTTCTTTTACGGGATATTCGGTAATTACGGAATCGCGATTATTCTTCTGACGGTGCTGGTGCGTCTGGCGATGTTCCCTCTGAGCAGGAAACAGGTGAAAGGTGCACTGATTATGCAGAAGCTTCAGCCTGAGATGAAAAAAATCACAGAGAAATATGAAGATCCCATGGAGCGTCAGAAGGCGCAGATGGAACTGTTCCGAAAGTATAATTATAATCCCATGACGGGGTGCTGGGTACTGTTTATTCAGCTGCCAATTTTTATTGCGCTGTATCGGTCCTTATTAGTGGACGTGGAATTACGGCAGGCACCTCTGATTTCAGATGCGATTCGGTTTTGTTCGAATCTTGCGGCGCCGGATATGATGTTTTATTGGAAACCGTATGTGTGGGAAATGATAAGTAGTGGTTATGGTTTTTTTGGTCTGGGGCCTTATTTAAACCTTTTGCCGATTCTGACGATTATTATTTTTATTGTGCAGCAGAAAATGTTAATGCCACCCGCGCTGGATGATCAGGCGAGATTACAGCAGAATATAATGAAGTATATGATGGTTTTCATGGGATTTATTTTCTTTAAGGTGCCCAGTGGACTGTGTATTTATTTTGTTGCGTCCAGCTTATGGGGGCTGGCAGAACGGCAGCTGATGCCGAAAACGGATCCGCAGATGGATGCGGTTCCCAGTATTATTGATGTGGGAAGTAAGCCTGTAAAGAAAGAAACGTTTATGGAGAAAGTCGTTCGTATGGCGAAACAGCAGGAGGTGCCAAAACAGGAGACCCCTGCGGAACGCAAAAAGCGTCGTGCGAAGAGCAAGTAATTTTTAGGATTTATACCTGGTGCACGGTAAATATGTTTTCTGGCACGTTATACCTGATGCACTATAATTTTTTGTTTTATACGGATCCGAAAGCAGGCATTTTTAGTGAAGTAAAAAATGGCGGCCTGTCTGTCGGCGGACAGGAGAAACGAAATTTAGAATGAGTCGGGTATAAAAACTCCGTGTCTGTATAAAAAATTGAAATTTAAGGAAGTGGGCAGATTTACATAAAATAAAAGGGTGAAAATATGTTGGACAGAAAATATATTATAGAGAATTTAGAAGCTGTACGTCAGAACTGTGTAAATCGTGGTGTAAATGTGGATGTGGAGCGTTTTCAGGTACTGGAAATGGAGCGTCGCGAGAAACAGCGAGAAGCGGAGGAGCTGAATCGTCGGGCGAATGACGTTTCTAAAAATATAGGGAAAGCCAAAACATCAGAAGAAAGAGAAGCGTTAAAAGAAGAAGGGAAAAATCTTCGGAAGCGCGGAGGTGAGCTGGCGCATGAAGTGGAAATAATAGAAGGGGAGCTGGATGCGATTCATCGTGCCATTCCGAATATGACGCATCCTGAGGCGCCGATCGGAGAGGATGATAAGGCGAATCTGGAAATTTCGCGTGGAAAAACGCCGATTCCGGAATTTCATTTTACTCCGCTGGATCATGTGGAGCTGGCGCAGAAACTGGATTTAATTGATTTTGAAGCGGGAGCACGTGTCGCGGGGGCGGGTTTTTATTTCCTGAAAAATGAGGCTGTAATGCTGGAACTGGCGCTGGAAATGTACGCCATGCAGATGTTACGCCGCGAAAATTTTGTGCTGACCACCACTCCGGATCTTGCGCGTAATGATATTTTAGCGGGAACGGGATTTAATCCTCGTGGAAATGAGACGCAGATTTATAGTATCGAAAATACGGATTTAAGTTTAGTCGCCACGGCAGAAATTCCGCTGGGAGGAATGTTATCGGGCGTGGTGGTGGATGCGGAAAAGCTGCCGATGAAATTTTGTGGACTGAGTCACTGTTTCCGGACGGAGGCGGGCGCCGCGGGGCGTGCTTCGCGTGGTCTGTACCGAGTGCATCAGTTTTCGAAAGTGGAAATGTTCGCGTTTACACTTCCAGAGGACAGTGAAAGTATGCTGGGATATTTGCGTGAGATGGAGCAGCGGATTTTTGATGGACTGAAGATACCGTACCGAGTGGTGGATACGGCCACGGGAGATTTAGGAGGTCCCGCTTATCGGAAATTTGATTTGGAAGCCTGGATGCCTGGGCGTGGAGATTTCGGAGAGGTGACCAGTACGTCAAATTGTACGGATTATCAGGCGCGGCGTCTGAATGCACGGTACCGAATAAAGGGAGAGAAGGGAACTCATTTACTACATACGCTTAATGGCACGGCGATCGCGATTAGTCGTGGTTTGTTGGCGATTATGGAAAATTATCAGCAGGAGGATGGTTCGATTCGGGTTCCGGAAGTTTTGTTGCCATATACGGGTTTTGATGTGATAAAGCCTAAAAATCAGATGTGATTATATCTGATGTGCGATAAGATTTCGCTTTCCGGCATTTTGGGCGAGACAAAATGTTTTGCTGGCAGAGCTTATGAAATTTAAAGCGGAAGAGGTGCCGGAGAACTGGTAATGGTGCTGAGGGGGAAACGCGCTGAAATTACGAGAGCGAAAGAAGAGTCGGAAACGGTTCATGGTGGTGGGGAGTGAAAGGGTTCTGGCATGTCTGAGGCAGATAAGGTAAAATGAAAAAAGATGGAAAATCTTTAGTGAGGCAGGAGAAAATGTCGTTATCTTCATCCGGACATAATGAGTATCAGGTGATAGCGCGTCGGTACCGTCCCCAGATTTTTATGGATCTGGTGGGGCAGGAACATGTGGCGAAATCACTGTCCAGCGCGATCGAAAATCACCGAATCGGGCATGCGTATTTATTTACCGGGGCACGGGGAGTGGGGAAAACCTCCTCGGCGCGGATTTTTGCGAAATCCTTAAATTGTGTCAGTGGCCCCACGGTAACGCCATGTAATGAGTGCGATATATGTCAGGGAATTAGCGCGGGAGAAGATATAGATGTCTTGGAAATTGACGGCGCGAGTAACCGGGGAATCGATGAAATTCGGGCACTGAGACAAAATGTGAATGTGCGCCCATCCCGAGCGAGATTTAAGATATATATAATAGATGAAGTGCATATGTTGACGCGAGAAGCATTTAATGCACTTTTAAAAACGCTGGAGGAACCACCGGAACATGTAAAATTTATTTTTTGTACGACTGAACCGGGAAAGATACCGGTGACGATTCTTTCGCGGTGTCAGCGTTTCGATTTCGCGGGGATAAATACGCCGAAAATTGCGGAACGCCTTACGGAAATTGTGAAGCAGGAGGGGTTAAGTGCGGATCCGGAAGCGATTCTGCTTTTGGCGCGGCGCGCGGCGGGGTCCATGCGAGATGGGCAGTCGTTACTGGAGCAGTTATTGTCTTTTGTAAAAGAGAGGATAACGGTACAGGATGTTCATCATATGCTGGGGACGGCAGCAGAAGATGTTTTGATGGAAATGCTGGACCATATCGTTTCGCGGAATCTGTCAGGAATTCTTCATCAGGTGGATTATTTAGTGGGTCAGGGAAATGATCCGGGTCTGATTTTGGAACAGCTTTTTGGGTATTTTCGGGATGCGCTGGCTGTTTTATGCGGATGTGGAGCGGAGAGTTTTTTGTATGCTTCCAGTGAAAATGAAAGTCGGATTAAAAAATATGCGCAGGCATTAGGGATGGAAACGATTCTTGCGGCGATGCAAATTGCGGATCAGACGTTATTCCGATTAAAATTAAGCACCCAGGCCAGACTTTTGGTGGAAATGTCGCTGGTGAGGATCAGTTCACTGAAAGATTTGGACGGATTACAGGATGTAATCGTGCAGTTTCAGAAAAATGTTCCGTGTGGGGAACCGGAAATTTTAGAGAGGAAAAATGAACGTGCCATTCCGGTAACAGGCGGAGAAAGTGGCGCGCGGATTTTGGAGAAAGCAGAAAATTCTTCTTATGTGCCGTCTTTTTCGGGAGAAATGCCGGTTTCTAAAGGGCTGAGGACGGGAGATTCAGAAAGATCGGAAAAAGTAATTCGTCCGTCAGATTTTGTGCCGGTGCGTGTTTTTTCTGAGGAGGTGGGGAAAAAAGAAAATTTGCGGGGAGGGGAAAATCAGGAAATTAAGAAAAAAACTGAAGAACAGGGACATGGAACCTCTGTTTCTGATGGTGAGGTGAAAGAGGGGAGAAATTTAGGTTTTCATGAAAAAACGAGTAAGGAACCGGCGGTAAAAACTTCGGAAACGTCAGCAGGTATACATGGAAATTTAGCTTGGGAATTTGGGGGTGAAGGGCCAGAGGTGTGGGTGGAGTCTTCGGATATTTCTGCGGAAGAAGATGTAAGACCGGAAATGTTAGAAGCGAGAGATGGTATTCTTTCAGAAAAAGGGGATTTGGAGCAAAAATCGTTCGAAAAAAATGCTCCCTGGAATCCTGAAAAAGTATATTTGGAGGGATTAAAACGAATTGGCGGAGGACATTTTGAAAATTTATGTGAATTTCAGAGTATTTCGATAAATGAAAAAGGAAATGTGATAAGAGTAAATTATTCGTTTTTACAGAGTTTTCCGGTCAGTTTACTGAAAAAAGAGGAAAATTTTGATCGACTTCTGCGAGAAATTGAGCTTCAGGTGGGACATCGGGTGGAAGTGGAATTCGAAGTGGCGGCGGAAGATAAGGAGAATTTTGAAAATAGAACCCGAATGAATAGGAAAAAAGTGCGGCTGGACCATCCGCTGGTGAAGGCGGTGGAAGAACAGTTTGGTGCAGAAGTGGTACATACAGAAGTAAAGAAGGATAAAACTTAATGGAGAGTTTTTATAAGAATCTGAAAATTTATAGGGAGTGAGATTTTTATAAGAAGAGCCATAAAGTTTAGGAAATGGATTTTTATGGATTTATAACATATCGGAAGAAAATTTTTGAAAATTATTTTGGTTATTTTGAGGTTAATTATGATTTGTGAGATTATGAAATTTTTTAATATTTTGGGAGGTGAAAATGTTTAACGGTTTTGGGGGGATAAGTGCTCTGTTAAATTATGCAACAAATATTGAAGAGCAATTTTTGAAATTAAAAAATCAGCTTTTAGAGATGAAGATTTCTGTTACGGCAGGTAATTCCGAAGAGGGTACAGAACCTGGAAGTGTTATGGTTCATACAGATGGTTTAGGAAGAGAGATTAAAGTAGAGGTTTCAGAAGAACTTTTGAGTCCAGAACATAAGGAGCGTCTAGAAGCATTACTGCAAGAAGCGCTGGGAGAGGCGGTGCAGAAAGTTCGAGTCGCGATTTATGAAGATGCGATCGATTTTGCTCAAAAATCAGGAATTCCAGGACTGGATAAAATACTGGCGAATTTAAAGTAAAATTAGGTATATTTTGCTTAAGATACCTGCTTTGGGTTCCGCACAAAACGGAAATTTATACCCGATGCACTATAAAATTTCGCTTTTCCGGCATTTTTGCTTCGCTGAAAATGTCTGTTTCAGAGGCGCATAAAACGGAAATTTAAAGGAGAAGCAGTATAAAGCAGAAGCTCTGTATAAAAGAGAGAGGGAAGTGTGCGGAGTTTATCGGTAAAAAACGAAAATTTTGAAGGTAAGGTTTTTTATGGCAGATTTAACGGAGTCTGTGAAAGATTTAACGGAGCGTTTTTCTAAATTACCTGGAGTGGGGAAAAAGACGGCAGAGCGTTTTGCGTATCATGTTTTGGTGGCTAAAAAGGATGCGATTCTTGGTTTAGCGGATGCGATTCGGAACGTGAAGTTAAATATTCGTTACTGTAAGGTGTGTTATAATTTATCTGTGGAAGAAGAATGTGAAATTTGTAGGGATGCTTCCCGAGACAGGAGTTTACTGTGTGTGGTGGAGCAGCCGAGAGATATTATTTCGCTGGAACAGACGGGAGTGTACCATGGGCTTTATCATGTTTTGCTGGGGAGGCTTTCACCGACAGATAAGATGGGGCCAGATGACCTGACGATCTCTGCGCTGGAAAAACGGCTGGAGTCGGGTGAGGTGAAAGAAATCATCATGGCGACGAATCCGAATATGGAGGGAGACGCGACTTCTTTTTATATTTCCAGTTTATTGGAAGGAATGCCGTTAAAGATAACACGTCTGGCACGTGGAGTTACGTCAGGCAGTGTGCTGGAATTCGTGAATAAAGATATTTTACGAGACGCGCTGGAGGGACGGCAGCGGTATTTATAAAGAAAAGATTTTACTGGAATCAGAGGACTTTCTGCGTGTGAAATCTGAGAAAATTATAAAGGTAAGGTTTTTATTGGGAAATCAGGGAAATTTACAGTAAAAGGGAATTTAAAGTAAATGCAGTATAAACGGAAAAACAGAACTAAAATTCTGAGGTTTTCGTAATAATATTTTGGATATTTACGAGCGTTATTTTGAATGACTTTATGCCTGAAGGAGGGGAACATTTCGTTTTTTTCGATTTACGTGGATGAAAACTGATTTTATTTTAAATTTTTGTTTTACCTGACCACGAAGGTCGGCATTTCATATATACCCGATATACTATAAAAATTTCGCTTCACCGGCATTTTGCTTCACTGAAAAAGCCTGCATTCAGAGGTGCACAGAATGGAAATTTAAAGTGGAGCCAGTATAATTATGAAATGTCGGAGAAACGAAAATTATGGTGTGTCGAGAAGAAAATACGCGTCGGAATAAGACGTTCGTCGAAGATAAAATATTTGCGTCCTGCGCGGAGTTTATGGAATTTTATATCTGATGCACGATAAAATTTCATTTCTTCGGCATTTTTGTTTCGCTAAAAATGCTGGCGTTCAGAGTCACATAAAACGGAAATTTAAAGGAAAACCTGTATATTTTTCTGAAAAGGAGTCTCTCATGAAAGAACGAGTAAACTTTATGCATTTTATAAAAGTCGTCGTCTGTGGGCTTTTATTCGCGGAGGGATTTTTTTCTTATGCTTTCGGACAGCAGGTAACGTCTACTGTCGGGCGGCATCATGTGGGGGACAGTTTCGGTGAAAGTATCGGCACTAGCTGGGCCATCGGCGGGAAAAATTGGTTTATGAATTATGGTGGCGGTGGCGCACGCGCAAAAAATCCCATGTTTGGGGGGTATCAGCCAGGTATGGGAATGCAGACAGGGTTTAATATTAATCGTGGGGATGTAAAGGGACGGTTTAATGCGTGGGCAGGGCAGGGGACGTCACGTTCTTATGGAGGGGAATCAATTTCTGGTACCTTTATGAATGGTCAGCAGATTTACGTGGGAGATGTGCAGGTAACACCTTTTGTGACCGGTCTGACGCCTGTGGTGGGAGGATGGCATCAGGGGCCGCAGCCAGTGATCGGTGGTTATGACACATATGCGCCGGAGTATGGGAACCCCACGGTACGGGAAGCATTACAGCGAGTGAAAAATGCCCAGGCGGAAAAAGAGGGCGTACTTTCATCAGAAGAATTACGTCGTGCGGCTCTGGGGACGTCCACGGCTAAATTTTCCTCCCCGACGAATGATTATGAAAGTGAAGAAAACACGAAAAAGGTATCTTCAGGAAACCGAAAGGCTTATGCTGACCGTGGGACTCCGTCAGCGGAAATGGTAATGCTGAGTGTTTCGGAAATGCGTAAATTAAGACAGCAGGAACAGGCGGAAGATCATCAGCGTGCTGTGGAACTGGTGAAAAAAGGCAGAGAAGCTGAGAAAAAAGGGAAATCTGCGCTGGCCAAAAGTTATTATAAAGAAGCACTTCTGCTGGCGGATGAGAAATTAGAAGAAAAAATTCAGAGACATTTACGGAAAATGGATTAATGTACTCTGATTTTGTTTTATTTTTTGGTTTCTGCATGTCAGACTGATTTCGTGTTACAAAATACTGTAAGATGTGAAAATTTATGCTGGCGCGCTATTTTATACTGGTTCACTGTTAAATTTCGTATCATGCGGCTCTGAAAGCAGATATTTTAACGAAGCAAAAATGCTGGAGATGTGAAATTTATCGTACATCAGGTATAAAATCAGGCATTTTTAACGAAACAGAATGCCAAGAAAGCGGAATTTTATCGTGTGTGAGTGTATGTAACGGTTTAGGAATAAAAAGCATGTTTTGGATGAGTGAGAGCTGATGTTATTCCTGATGTACTATTATTTTACTTTCCTTATATCTTTTGTTTTACTGAAGGAACGCCCATTTTTGTAGTGCAAAAAAAGGTGGAGTAAAATTTGTACGGCATTATGTGGCATCAGCGTATATTTATTTTTTTGTGATCATGTCTGTGGAATCTGGGGCATCAGTATAAAAATAGAGGGGAAAAGTTCCTGGTGAGTACTGTTTATAATAAACAGATATTTTAATTGGAAAGCAGGAGTTAAGTGAGTATGTCAGAAAACGGCGGTACAGAACCGAAAAATGTTCGAAAAAAAAAGACTGGGAAGGCAATAAAGCAGCAGCATGAAGAAAAAGCGCGCAAGAATAATTTTAGAATACTGCTTTTTTTGTTATTTTTAGTTGCTGGCGGAGTACTGACGTGGCATTATTGGCCGGAAAAAGTTTCGAGTATGGACGCTTCGATTTCGCGTACAAAACTTATTCTTGGAGCTATTCTTAATTATAAAAAGGAAAAGGGAGTGTTTCCTCCCGCGTACCGAACGAACGTTCTGGGGGAGCCGACTGTCAGCTGGAGAGTGTTAATTCTGCCTTATTTTGAAGAAGAGATTCGGAAACAGTATAAATTGGATGAGCTTTTTGGCGCGTTTAATTTAAACGAAAAGTGGGATGGAGAAAATAACAAAAAACTTCTTTCAGAAATGCCTCTTTTTTATGTGTCGCCGGCGAGTAAAAATAAATTAGGTGATGGAAAAACGAATTTTTTGACGATTCGAAATCTGAATTCTACTTTTCCGGGTGCGAAGCCTATTTCAGATGCTGACATTACGGATGTACTGGTAAATACGGTGGTAATTTTTGAGGCGCATGACCAGCAGAGTGTATTTTGGAGCAGTCCAGAAGATTTTAATTATGAACCGGGTTTTCCTGCTTCGGAAATTCCGAAATACATATATTCAGGTGGTCTGGTGTGTGGTATGTGTAATGGGACGGTGAATTTTAAGAATGAACCTTCACCTGTTCCAGAACTGATCTGGCCTCAAGAAAAAGGTTATTCTGAAGGAAGGAAAGTTGTGACGATTAGAGAGTCGCATACATCTCCGTGGATCGCTCTGTTTACCAGGAATAACGAAGCGCGTGTGGCGGTTCTCCGTGAGGAAGAAGAGGCTCGGATACGGGCAGAAGAACGAAAACAGGAGCTGGCGCGAAGGAAAAAATGGGATTCGCCCAAAAATCAGCTGGAGGAAGACAGTTTACTGGAAGAATTAAAAGACAATAATTTTTTCCGGAAGGATATTCAGGAAGAAGAGCTGGAAGTATCACAAGAAGTGGAAGAAATTCAGCTGCCCAGAGAAGAATCAGAGGAAGAAGATACGAAATCTATTTTTGGGGAGGATTCTGGAAGTGAGGTGCCTCGCCTGGAATGACTGGAATAAAATGAATTTTACATCCTGATTCCACTTTAAATTTCCATTTTATACAGCTCTGAAACAGGCATTTTCAGCGAAGCAAAATGCCGGACTGCCTGTCGGCGGACAGGGAAAATAGAAATTTATCATGCATCGGGTATAAATATTTTCATATTTTTTTATTTTTATTTTTAGGAAATTTTTATTATTAGACTCCTTTTTAAATTTTAGTACAAGAAGTGTGTGTGTGATAAAAAATGATTCCTCTAAATTATCCTGGTTCTCCTTTAAATTTCCATTTTGTTCGGCTCTGAAAGCTGCATTTTCAGCGAAGCAAAAATAATGCCAGGGAAGCGGAAATTCATAGGGCGTCGGGTATAAAAATATATTTTATACAGGCCGAATTAAAGAGAGAAAAATTATCTGAAATGAAAATAATTATGAAAATCTGAAAAGGGATTATTCCAAGACGGTAAGAATATCGGACTCTTTTAGAATTAAATATTCTTCTCCATCCAAAGAAATTTTACAGCCAAAATACTTTTCAAAAATAACACGATCACCTTCCTGAACCTGTAAAGGAATCCGGGTGCCATTTTCCTGTAAACGTCCATCACCGACTGCTAAAACTTTTCCCTGGAGAGGTTTTTCTCTCGAAGAATCTGGTAAGACGATTCCTCCCGCGGTAACTTCTTCTGCGTCCATCTGACGTAAAATGACTTTATCATCCAGCGGTATCAGTTTCATGTTTTTTCTCCATATTTTGTGAATAATAAAATTTAAATCTTTTCATAAGATTTTATACGCGATATACTATAAATTTCCGCTTTTCGCTGAAAATGCCGACTTTCAGAGCGGCATAAAATGGAAATTTAAAGTGGAACCAGTATATTTTTAGTATGGTTATATGATTTTTTATCTTACGGCATTTTATTCACGATACTCGATAAATTTCTGTTTTTTTCTGTGTACTGACATGCAGGTAAAATTATTGGCTGCGCTAAAAATGCCGACTTTTTTAATTCGCACGAAAAGGAAATTTAACGTAAAACGTGGTAACGTACCCGATGTACTATAAATTTCCACTTCCCCGGCATTTTTGCTTCACTAAAAATGCTCTGCTTCAGAGCGGCATAAAATGGAAATTTAAATGAGTTTAGTATAAATAGATAACCTCCGACTAAAAATAAATATTATCGAAAATTGTTTAAAAGCAAAAACATCATTTATGATAATTCTATTTTTACATGAATTAAAATAAATGCAAGAGCCGTAATAAAATGTCAGATTTTTAATTTAAATATCATTTCGTTTTAAGGTGAATTATTCGCATATTCATTCATTTTAAGAAAAATCTGATTTAAAAAGAAAAGTTTAAGTAAAATCACAGGGTAAACAAAACTTTTCTGAAAAATCTGTCCATTCGGGAAATAAGGGCGCGGTGATTTCGATCATTTCATCGCGCATCGGATGTCGAAACCCTAATTTTCGGCTGTGCAGGGCGATCGCCTGCAGACGTTTATCCGAAAATTGCTGCCCAAAATTCATTTTGGCGCCATACTGAAAATCGCCCAAGATGGGAAATCCGCGAGAGGCGCACTGAATTCTTATCTGGTGGGTTCTTCCTGTTTCCAGCTCTATTTCCAGCCAAGAACAATTTTTTTCAGGGAAAAAGTGCATTACCTTATAATGTAAAAGTGCCCAGCGTGCCTCAGTGTGGTCTGCGGACACGATTTCGGCGCGGGCTTCACCAGGAACTTTAATAATAAAATCTTCCCAGCTTCCAGCGGTGTCCGGAATTCGCCCTTCGACGAGAGTCCAGTATTTTTTGATGATCGTACGCATCTGAAACTGCAGGGAAAGTCGCTGTGCAGCACGGACATGGCGGGCAAAAAGCATACAGCCTGTGGCTGGCCGATCCAGACGGTGCGGAACTCCGAGATAAATATTTTTCCCCTCACAGTGTTCTTTTTGGCGGATGTATGTTTTAATATGATTTACCAGACTGTCGATTCCTGGCGGTGCCTGAACCTGGAGGCCTGCGGGTTTATTAACGACGATTACTGGGCCGTCATGATATAATATTTCCATTATTATAATATTCTATAAAAGCTGAAATTTTTTGTACTGAATCACTCTGTATATTCTGAACCCACTTTAGAACCCATAAAACAGAAATTTAAAAGAGCGTCCGTATAAATTATCGTTCGTATTATGGATGTTCTGAAAGTAACATTCTGGGAATAAATCAGATAAATTTTATCATGTGCCAGAAGTGAAATTTTGTCAAGAGGTGAATGCTGCGCAAATGTCGTCTGGAAAAATTTTTATCTTATTTTTGAAATTTTATTCTAAATAGGGTGAAAACCATATATATTTATGAAATAAAATATTTTTTGAAAAAAATCAGAAAAAAGATTAAAGATTTCTTTAGAATCGCTCTTGCGGCTTTTGGCGGGATTAGGTATGTATTCTTTGATGTAAATTTATTTTCAGTAAAGTGTGCTTACTAATTTCAAAATATGAGAACACGAAAAACGTTCATACTCCATAAAAGTTCCGGAAATTCCAGAATTCCTTTTTTAAACCGTGAAACGTCATTTCATTATGATGATGAAGGGAGAAAGGTTTCTTCGTGCCGTTCCATTCAAAATATAACGAGCACTGCGGGTGATTTTATCCGAAAAAATGTAAAAGTATTTTTACTGGGAATTTTATTGGGATGTTTTTTGGGAAAAGGTGTTTTTGCATGGGGTCAGTATATCACCAGTGATTCTCCGGCAGACGGCAGTATAACGAGTGTGTATCATTCTGCGCTTTCGTATGAAAACGCTACGAATGCTGCGCCGGCACCAGGTACGTTTAATCCCAGTGGTTCTTTTGGGCTTACGAAAGAATCGTCTCCGAGTTCTGAAAAAACGGCGGTTTCTTCCGGATATGTTTCGCCGTTTAGTGGTACGGCCGCGTCTTCCAGTTATACGGCCCCGGAATCCCCAGGGGATCTGTTACACAGCACGGGCGCAGGCTCTGCTCGAAGTATGGAAATACTTTCTTCCGGCGGTCAGAAAGAAGAGATTCCTGGAGGGAACCAGGGAATGATGTCCCTGGGGGCACAGACAGCTGGAAACAGCTCAAAATATCTTTTGACTGGAGATTCTGCTGCGGATATGACATTACCGGCGGAAGTGTCCGCAGAAAATTTGAATGCTGAGCAGGCGATATATAAATTTCCTGTTTTGGATGAAGATCGGAAAATCTCAAAAACCACGACAGGTCGTGAGTATGAGGGGAAAATAGTAGCGGATGTGCGTATCGTGGGAAATTCACGTATTTCGGTGGAAAGAATCATGCAGCATATCTTTACGCGGGTGGGAAGGCCTTTCAGCACCGAAGTTTTTGAGCAGGATTTACGGAGAATGAATCAGTCTCGATTATTTGTGCTGGTGGAACCCCATCTGCAGAATGCTTCTCAGGGAGTGGTGGTCATTTTCCGGGTTACGGAACAGCATATTATGGAGTATCTGCATTTTCAGGGAAATGAAAAACTCCGTGTGGACACGCTTAAAAAAGAATGTGGGCTTTATGTCGGAAAGCCGTTTAGCCCATATGATGTGGAAGAGGGACGGAAACGGCTGGAAGCGTATTATCATTCAAAAGGATACGCTCGGTGTGTGATTACCGTGGCTGAGGGAAGTAAAAATAGCGATTTGGGCGTGATTTATGTGATTAATGAAGGTCCGAAATTTTATATCGGTTCTACTAAATTTATCGGGAATAAGATAACCAGCAGTGCGCGATTACGGACAGTAATTATGAGTAAGGCCAGCTGGCTTCCTGGTGCGATTTTCCAGGGACAGTTACAGGAAGATGTGGTGAATGAAGATGTAAAAAAACTTCAGGATTATTATCGTCGTCTGGGATTTTTTAACGCGACGATAAGTCGCTGGGTGCGCCGTGTCGATGAAAATGGCCGCTGTGAAGTGATTTTTGTGATTAATGAAGGTCCGCAGTATAAAATCCGTGATATAAAATATATCGGAAATGATTCGATAGAAGCTGACGCGCTGATGGAAGACATGAAGGTTTTTGTGGGGAAGCCGTTTAATAAGGACAGAATGGATCAGAGTATCGCCAAGGTGCGTAAACGTTATGGCCGGTCAGGGTATGTGTTCGCGGATATTAATGCGGATATTCGTTTTTTGGAAGAGCCGGGTGAACTGGATATCGTATTTCAGATTAAAGAAGGAAAAACATATCGTGTTGGCCGGGTGAATGTTTTAATTGACGGAGAATATCCCCATACTCAGGTTTCCACGATTCTTAATCGTCTTTCGGTAAAGCCGGGCGATTTAATAGATTCCAGTAAACTCCGAGATTCGGAAGTCCGTTTACGTGCCTCTCAGCTTTTCGCGGTGGACCCCATGGAAGGGAAAATGCCGAAAGTCGTTTATTCTCCGCCTGAGATGCTTCAAGAAAAACAGATCGCCAAACAAATTGGTTCTGATGCGGATTCCGTCGGAAATAAAGCGTCGGCCGCCAGGAGTAATTCGGGATCTTCTGCAGGAAAAGCCAGTCTTGGTGGCGCGGGAAGTGCGGCACTTCAGGGAAGTGGAGCGGTGGAACATAAAGTATATAAATATACTGTCATGGAACCAGATAAACATTTCGTTCTGGCAGAAAATGAAGAATGGCTGGATATTACGATCATTCCTGCGAGAAAAAGTGGCAGAGGGAGTAAACCTTCTCTGGAACTGACTTTTCATAATGAGCAAAATGAAAAAACGGATCCTGTAAATAAGAGTTATGCAGAAATTCGTGAAACGGTTTTACAAGAAAATAGACGGACTTTTGCCGTGCTGGAGGAAGAGGATTATATGGGTGAGTTTCTTCCTGATGGAAGAATTTCCGTGGCGAACGATGATCCTCAGTACGCACTTCCTGAAATGGACGCACGAACTTTTTGCCGTCCGTTAAAACAGGCCGAGCCTCGGGAAAAAACATCTGCAGAGATTTCATGTAATTTGCCGAAAAAAGCGGAAAATTCTGGAACTCTTCTGGAAATATCACCGCCACGCGTGAAGGAACATTCTTATGGCACCAGAACACACGGCGTTTCTTCAGGTATTTCGGAGCCGGGGCGGTATCAGGTGAATTATCTGAATGTGGATGCATATGCAGAAGATACAGAGCAGGTGGCTCTGTATCCGATTCCGAATTGGCGTCCTCCGCAGGAGCAGGATGAGAATCAAGAAAATCTTCGGAGAGCTGCGAATGATCAGGAATACGCGCACTTTTTGGCTAAAAATCGAGGAACGGCCAGCCAGTATGAAGAAAAACAGCGGAATGTGCGAAATACTGCGGCGTATATGACTCCGGAGAAAACTTCAGAAAATACTGGAAGTAGCGCGAGTATGGATTCTGGGAGAGGATATGTAAATTCGGGCAGAAATTCGGACGGTGTGCAAGAGAAAAATGTCGTGGATTTTACTGGCCGAGTGACGCCTGTTCAGGCACCCGTTAATCGTGCGTATGGGAGTGTGGCCGCATTACCTCCGAGTACTTCTGAGCGTACAGGTCGCGGAAATACGGCAGTTTCTGAAATGACTGTCAGAGGAAATAATGTTTCTTCGGGCAGTGAATTTTCTGCAGATACGCCACCTGCCACGAGTTATATGCCCTCCAGCGCACGATTAAGTATGCAGAATAACCAAGTAAATTCCGGCAGAATTCAGCAGGAACAGAATCTGAATTCGGATGCTGATTCGCTTTCGCCACCGCCCGCTGCAGAAGCGCCGATTCATAAAAGAGTCGGACAGTCGGTTATGTCCGCTCCGGCACAACCCGGCATTCGGAATACAGACATTACGCCATTTACCCAGCGTCCGGCGGATCCTCCGGCGATCGGATACAGTCCAGAAGACTGGGTGCGGCAGAGTCTGCCGATTTCAGTTCAGACAGATGAGACCACGACTGGAAAACTGATGTTTTCTTTGGGATTAAGTACGGAAGCGGGTCTTGTGGGTTCTGTCGTGGTGGACGAACAGAATTTTGACATTACGCGCTGGCCACGTTCATTTCAGGATATTCGGAATTCCACGGCGTGGCGTGGTGCCGGACAGCGTTTTCGGATGGAACTGGCGCCCGGTACAGAGGTTCAGCGATATACGGTAAGTTTTGATGAGCCGTATCTCTTTAATTCTCAGATCGGTCTGGGTACGAGTGCCATGTATTATGATCGGTATTATCGTAACTGGACGGAGACTCGGCTGGGAGGACAAATTTCCTTAAGTCGTGCATTAACTTATGACTTACGCGCATATCTTGGTTTTCGTGGTTATCAGGTAAAATTATTTGATATAGACGCCGGTGCACCAGAGCGAATTTTGGATGCGCAGGGTTCCTCTGCACTTTATGGTTTCAGTTTCCGGCTGGTGCAGGACCGTCGCGATAATATGTTTTTAGCGACAGAAGGTTATTATGCGTCATTAGAATTTGAGCAGGTCATCGGCACATGGGTTTATCCACGATTTAATGCACAGTTCAAAAAATACTGGTTACTCGCGGAACGGGCGGATATGTCTGGGCGCCATGTGCTGAGTATTTCCACGACTTTTGCGTGGTCGGGAGATAATACTCCGGTTTATGAATCCTATTTTGCTGGCGGTTCCTCCACTCTGCGTGGTTTCCGTTTTCGAGATGCTTCACCTAAAGAAAATGACATGTCTGTCGGTGGTAACATGATGATTCTGGCTTCCGTGGAGTATCTGTTTCCGATTACTGCGGATGACTCCATTCGGGGAGTTATCTTCTGTGATACAGGGACGGTGGAACGGTATATCGATGATTGGAAAGAAAGATACCGGGTGTCGGTGGGAGCTGGTTTACGTATCTCCATGCCCATGCTGGGAAGTGCGCCGATCGCTCTGGATTTCGCGATTCCTGTGTCTAAAAATCCCTGGGATGTGGAACAGATATTTAGTTTTACCATGGGTATGCAGCGATAAAGAAAAACGTGATTTATTCTTCTGGGAACGTGAAAATTTATAATGCGCGGGGAAAATATATCTCCGATACACATTTAAATTTTCGCGTTTCCTGAATTTTTCGTTGCGCAAAACTTCTTTTATGGTCGCACAAAACAGAAATTTAAGGTGAACGGAGATAAGTTCTTCTTATAAAATCTCTTCTAAATTTTTTTACCCGATACACTATAAAATCCTGATTTTCTAGCATTTTGCTTCGCTGAAAAAGTCTGGTTTCAGATCCGCACAAAACGGAAATTTAAAGTGGAAGCAGTATATTCTTTTTCTGTTTATGTGAAACATGAAGTTTTGCATTCTTTCCGTGGAATCATTTTGGGACAGATTCATCATCTCTGGCACGGTATAAATTTTGATTTACAGGGATTATATACCCGATGCACTATAAAATTCCGCTTCACCAGCATTTTTACTTCGCAGAAAATACCTGGTGTTTAGAGCCGCACAAAACGAAAATTTAAAATGAAACCAGTATTTAGGTGATCTGTACCGGAGAACGGAAAATCCATTTCGTAATTTGTTGTGGCGGACAAAAATCATGGAGTATCCTTGACGAGACAGAATGAATCAGTAAAATGATATTATTCTATTTATATATTTATGAATATATTTGCACCGGATACACTATCAATAAATTTTCATTTTAGGTGTTTATGCCTGCCGGCGTTTTTGCTTTTTTGTTCGCAGGCTGTACCAAAAATGTCTGCTTTCTGTGGTGGCGAAAACAGAAATATTAAGGTGGAAAAGGTGGCGTCAGAATACAGAAGATGTCTGTTTTTTTGTCCCACATGATTTACCCGCCGACCGATGAAAACTGAATTTATCGAAAATTTAAGATATTATTTTTTGTGTTTTTTAAGCTTTAGGTGTTTTAGAGAAGGTTTAGGTTATGGATTATTGTAAAATCATTCCGTGTCTGGATGTTAAAGATGGACGTTTAGTAAAAGGTGTAAATTTTGTCGAATTAAAGGAAATCGGAGATCCGGCGGAGAATGCGGCGGTATATGAAGCGGCGGGTGCAGATGAGCTGGTTTTTTTAGATATTAGTGCGACACTCGAAAATCGAAAAACTTTTCTGGACGCGGTAAAACGTACGGTGGCGAATATCTCCATTCCGTTAACGGTGGGTGGTGGAATTCGGACCGTGGAAGACATTCAGGTGCTTCTGGATGCCGGAGTGTCAAAAGTTTCGATAAATAGCGCGGCGGTAAAAGATCCACAGTGTGTGGTGGAAGCTGCGAAGAAGTTTGGCACGGAAAAATTAGTGATCGCGATCGACACGCGGAAAAATTCTGAGCTTCCGTCAGGTTTTGAAGTGGTGGTGTGTGGAGGCACTCAGGGAACTGGACTGGATGCGGTACAGTGGGCGAAAAAAGTAGAATCTCTCGGCGCAGGTGCGATACTTCCCACGAGTATGGATGCGGATGGGATGCAGACAGGATATGATTTACCCATGACACGCGCGATCTCGGATGCGGTCAGCGTGCCAGTTATCGCCTCCGGGGGTGCCGGAACGCTGGAACATCTGTATGAAGGAGTGGCGGCCGGTCATGCCAGCCATTTACTGATCGCGTCCATCGCGCATTATGGCCTGTTCAGTATTAAGGAAATAAAGGAATTTCTGGCAGGAAAAGGAATTAAAGTTCGGAGATGAATATGCCATCATAAAAGTTTTATCTCCGATGCATTATAACTTTTGGTTTCGCTGAAAACAGGCATTTTCAGTGAAGTAAAATACCTGGAAAGCGGAAATTTATAGTGTATCGGGTATAAAAATGCCTGCATTCAGAATCCCGTGAAACGAAAAGTTAAAGTGAATGTCGGGACGAGAAATATGTTATGTCGGGTGTAACGCGGAGTGAGTCCGTATGAAATAAAAATGAAAGTGGAATCAGAATTATATGTCGTCATTAAATCCAGCACAGGCAGAAGCTGTTCATACTCTCCGTGGTCCTCTTTTAGTTTTAGCGGGAGCGGGGTCTGGCAAAACGCGTGTCGTGACGTTAAGAATTGCGGAGCTAATAAAACATGGCATTTTGCCTGAACGCATTTTGGCGGTAACGTTTACGAATAAGGCGGCCACAGAAATGCTGCAGCGTGTGGGACAGATTCTGTATCCGTCAGGAAAACCTTCTTCGAAAACACCGGTGCCGGAAATCTCCACGTTTCATTCTTTATGTGTGCGTATTTTACGACGAAATATTACGTGTCTTGGATTTCCGGAAACTTTCGCGATTTATGACCGCGGGGATCAGGAAAGTATGGCGTCTCGGGTTCTGAAGGAAATCGCGTGTCCGGAGGCGTCTCTGAAAAATAGTGATTTTTTAAGTATCGTCAGTCGGTGGAAGAGTGCGTCGGTGTTACCGTATCAGGCATCTCGAATCGCGCAGACGGATAAAGAACATCTCGCTGCGTCGGCGTATCGGCGTTATCAGACGGCCATGAAAGCATGTGGCGCCGTGGATTTTGATGATATTTTATTACTGACGGAAGAGCTTTTTGAGAAGTTTCCTGAGGTACGAGAAAAGGAAGCGTTACGTTTTGATCATATTTTGGTGGATGAGTATCAGGATACGAATCAGAGTCAGTACCGGATCATAAAAGCTCTGGCTGCGGGGCACCGAAATTTATGTGTGGTGGGAGATGATGATCAGTCGATTTATGCATGGCGTGGTGCGGAGGTAACGCATATACTGCGTTTTGGAAAAGACTGGCCGGATGCGAAAGTCGTGCGTCTGGAGATGAATTATCGTTCGACGCATGAGATTATTTTATGGGCGAATCGTGTCGTGGCGTTTAATCGGCAGCGACATCCGAAAACACTTCGCGCGACGCTTCACGGTGAAATGCCACGGGTTTTGCAGTGTGCGGATGCGGAAGAGGAAGCGACTCAAATTGTGTCGGAAATTCGGCGGCGTATACAGATGAAAATCCGTAAGCCGAGGGAAATTGCCATTCTTTTTCGCACGAACGAACAGCCACGGGCTTTCGAGATGGAATTCCAGCGACAGAAAGTGCCGTATACGCTTATCGGAGGACAGTCTTTCTTTGACCGAAAAGAGGTGCGGGATTTACTGGCGTATCTGCGGGTAATCGTGAATCCGAAAGATGAAATGTCATTACTGCGGATTATGAATACGCCGCCACGGGGAATCGGCCAGACAAGCATTATTCGTATGGTGGAAAACGCTCTGGCGAATAAACTTTCTTTATGGGAGGCGGTGGAAAGTCCGGAATTTTTACAGCTTCAGGTGAAACTGAATCCGAAAACCCTGGCCGCAGTTCAGGATTTTCGTGGAATGATAAATGGCCTGCGCAAAACAGCAAAAAAAATGCCCATGGATGAATTCATCAGGCAGATGATTTCTATTATCGATTACCGGAGCGAAATCGAGCGTTTTGCGCAAAAAGAATCAGAGCAGCAGATGCGGTGGAATCTTGTCGAAGAATTGGCGAATTCTGCTGCATCTTATATGCAAAAAGAAGAGGATCCGCGGCTTTATACTTTTGTGCAGCAGCTGGCTCTGATGGATCGGAATATGAGTGACGGAAATGAAAAAGAACCGCAGTCACCGCCAGAAGGAGTGGTGCTGATGACGTTACACGCGGCAAAAGGACTGGAATTTCCAGAGGTTTATCTTGTGGGAATGGAAGAAGGGATTTTGCCGCATAAACGCTCTCTGGAATCATACAGTGAAAAGGAAATAGCGGAAGAACGCCGGTTATGTTATGTGGGAATCACGCGGGCAAAAACACGGCTGACGGTATCCATGGCTCTGCAGCGGATGAAATGGGGAAAAATGAGAGATACCATTCCGAGTCGTTTTCTTTATGAAATGACGGGACAGTCGGAGAATCCGAATTACCTTTCTGTTTTAAGAGGAGAAAATCCTAAAAAGAAAAGGTAAATTGGAGATTTTTTATGCCCGATGCATTATGAAATTTCGTTCCCCTGTCTGCCGAAAGGCCAGCATTTTTGCTCGCAGAACATGCGGCTTTAAGAGTCCGCATAAAATGGAAATTTTTTATGCCCGATACACTATAAATTCGCTTCCCCGGATTTTGTTTCGCTGAAAAAGCCTGCTTTAAGAGCCGCATAAAACGGAAATTTAAAATGGAATCAGTATAAAAAGGAGAACCCGTATATATCGGGACGTCTTATGTTTTCCTGATTCCACTTTTTCTGTCCGCCGACAGATGAGTCAGAATCTCGTGGTGCATGGTATCTCTTCGCGTGGCCGTTATAAAGAGAAATTTAAGAGAAATCATTATTAGGAACTCTGGTGTCACAGGTTAAACCTGATTTATGGTGTCTAAAGTTTTCCACAGAAGAAAATTTTTCGAAATGAAATAAATTTCCATTTCTCCGATTTTGGAGAATGATGTTTAGAAGCAGAAACGCACTATAAAAAATGATGTGATTTTTTGGGAAAAATGCCTGTTTTTTATGGCTGTGAAAAATGGAAATAAGGTGAAACCAGTATAAAAAAAGCTTCCTGACGAATGTTCGTTAAAACAGGAAGCTTTTTTATTTTTTCTCGGGCGATAAATTATTTTTCCGGCTGATTAGAAGTCGTGATAACCAGAGGATTTTGGAAGTATTTTTCGGCGGCCGCCTTCACTTCTTCCAGTGTAACTTTTTCTATTCTTTCGGCGAATGTTTTGTCGTAATCGTAACCCAGACCGAAAAGCTCATTAATCGCGGTTATTGTGGCCTGTTCTCCGGCGGTGGTGTTCTCCTGAGCATTCGCGGCGATCATCATTTCTTTAGCGATAAGAAATTCTTCTTCCGTGATTTGGCCAGTTTTCGCGCGTTCCACATTTTTTTGAAAACGGCGAATAATTTCGTCGACTTTATCAGGAGCAGTCTGCGCTAAAAAAATCATGTAACCGGGAGCTGGTCCTGTAAGAATGGCACCCTGGACGGAGTATACCAGACCTTCTCCGCGTAATTCGGTGAAGAGCCAGCTGGATCCGCCATAACGGTAACCTGCCATGATGGTACACAAAACGTCCAGCGCAGCGTAATCTTCTTTCTCGAAAATATTTGGCGCGGCATAAGCCAGCATGACCATTCCTGCGTCTTTTTGTGTGGTTTTATGGACACGCTGTGTCTCGATTTTATTCGGACGATCAAAAAACGGAGTGGCCGGTTTTTCAGAAGCGGGAATCGCGGCGAAACGTGAACGTACCAGCTGCACAGCTTCCTCCGGCTGAATATCACCGAAAACTGAAATGGTGATATTTTGTCCGACTAATAATTCCTTATAAAATTTTGCCAGATCGGCAGTCGTTAAGGCTTCCAGGGTTTCTTTTTTACCCCCAGATAAAACGGCGTAAGGCGTGGTTTCCGGCAGAGAATCGGCGAAAAGCTCCATTAATTCCGCGCGCGGATCCGCAGAACGGCGTTCGATCATTCCCAGAAGGAGAGATTTTGTCTGCTGGAATTTATCTTCAGGAAAAACAGGAGAAAGAACACAGTCAGCTAAAATGGACATGGCTTTCGGGAAATCTTCTTTTAAGACGGAAATGCTTCCGCTGATCGTGTTTCGGCCTGCGCTGAAAGAAATACCGCCGCCGATCGAGTCAAAATATTCGGCGATTTGTTCTGCCGTCATTTTTTTTGTGCCTTTATCCAGCATGGCGCAAAGAAGGGTACTTCGTCCGGCTGTTTTACGTGAGTCGGCAAGATTTCCTCCCAGGGCATAAATTTTCATTTCCACCAGCGGAAGTTGTGGCATACGGCGAGTTAAAACTTTTACACCATTTTCCAGTGTAACTAAATGAATATCTGAAACGGAATCTTTCTCGCGAATTTTTGCTTCCTGAGGATCTTTATAACCTTTTGGAACGATTTTAATGGTGGTAAGTTTTTCAGGATCAAAATATTTATTGGCCACGTGGCGAATCTGTTCTGCTGTGACTTTCTGAATGTTTTCGACATAATGATCGTCAAAAACAGGAGTACCGGTACTCATATAACTGTGAATCAGATCCTCGGCGGCCTGCTGGACGGTCTGCCGGCCAAAAACGCGTTCCGCGGCCTTAATTTTTTTTGCTTTTTCTAGTTCTTTTTCACTGACGAGAGATTTTTGTGTGGCATACACATGACGCAGCGCCTGCTGAATCGCTTCTTCAGCTTTATCCGGAAGAACCGACATCCGAACAGCGAAATAACCGCGATCAAAACTTGGAGTAACGCTGTATGTTCCGACAGAAAGGACTAACTGTTTTTCGTAAAGCATATCACGTACCATTCTGGAACTGTCGCCCGCGCTGAGAATATATGAGAGAACATCCAGAGCGTACATATCATTATCCTGCAGGCGGACAGAGGGCCAGGCCAGCGTAATATCTGTCGTGTTTCCGTCCATTTCCCGGACAGCGAAACGTGGTGATGCCTGTGGAGGTTCCTGAGGTAAAACTCCATCATCTTCCATTCCGCGCGGCGTGCCTGCAAATTCCGTGGCGACCTGCTGGAGAACTTTATCGGTATCCACGTCCCCGACGACTACAAAAATTTGGTTGTTGGGCACATATTTTTCGCGATAAAACTCAATAATTTGTTCACGTGTGACCTGTTTTAAAACGTCCAAATATCCGATAATTGGGACTCTGGCGGGGCTTTCCAAATAAATCTGCTCGGAAAGCATTTTCCACATTACACGCTGACGGTTTACCTCACCGTCCGCCAGCTCCTGCTGAATGACGTTCATTTCCCGGTCAAATTCTTCGGTTACGAAAGCGGCATGCTGCATGGAGTCCGCGATTAATTCGATACATGTTTCCAGATTTTTAGAAGGGCAGTCGATAAGATAATTGGTGATGTCCAGAGAAGTATAAGCGTTCGTAATGCCGCCGAAAGTGTCCACAATTTGGCGAATTTCTGCTTCCGAACGTTTTGTAGTAGAACCACCTGCCACGACATGTTCTAAAACATGACTCAGACCTGCCCCTAAATATTTTCCTTCGTGCATACTGCCAGTATTTTTGACTGCACAGCGGACAGTAGCCACTGGTGCGGCGTGATTTTCCTGCACGATGATCGTTAGACCATTCGCGAGTTTTGCCACGGTAATATTTCCCGGATATGTTTCCCGGGATACGATTTCCTGAGCAGAGCATGTTTTTTGCTCTGTTTTATCCGTCTGATTTATCATATTATCCGCTCTGACATAAAAAGATGAAGTGAAAACAATTAAAAAAATACACAGGCTTACGAAATTTGGCCTGGTAACGTTAAAAATCATAGAATGTTTTAGCATGGAACTCCCTTTTCAAAATTTATGGTTACCTAAAGAAATACATACGAAAATAACAATAATAATATTTATATTAACAGAAAATTTGACAATTGTCAATTAGAGTTTTGGTGAAATGAAAAAGATAAATAAAAAATGCGGATTATGAAATTCGAGCATAATGCATTTATCCATGATGCAGTACAAAATTTTGTTGTTTTAGCATTTTCGCTTTACTAAAAATGCCAGCTTTTATACCCGAGGCACTAAAATTATGCTTTTCCTGCATTTTCGCTTCACTGAAAATGCCCGAATTTCAGAGCTGCATAAAATGAAAATTTAAAATGGAGTCAGTATAAGAATAAAAAAACGGCACAAAAATAAGAATCTTGTGCCGTAAAAAATGAATGAAAAGAGAATCTGATTAAAGTGTGCGATTATTTTATAGTGCATGTCGGTCCGACGAATTCTTCGTAATCCGGCGTGCACTTTCCTCCATGGGAATTCAGATGACGGAAAAATCCGTGATATGGAATGTGTGGGCAGGGTGAATCTGTGGGTGTGCAGGCGGGGATATATGATGTGGATTCTGCGTTTATAGGCAGAGGAAGCCTGGAAGAGGGGGAGCATGAAGTGGATGGAGTGAACATTTCGCGGAAGAATCCGCCAAAAGGTTTACGTGGGCCGTATATGGAGGATTCACAGGATGTACAGGGCTCACATTTTGCAGGAGCGTGTGTCACTTTACAGAAAGATCCACATGGATGGAAACATGGTCGTGAAAATAAACAGAGAAAAAAACCATTAAAAGGTAAGCATCTCTGGCGTTCCATACAGGAAGGGGCGGAGGTGTTCTGAGTGGGCTCTGTGGTGACGGTACATGCAGCACATGCAGGTGCTGCGCTTACGAAACTTGGGATCAGAATAATGATCGAAACTAAAAATAAGCCAAGTAAATTTTTCATCATGTCTCTCCTTAAAATAATAAAAGTGGAAATTTGCGTCCATGCAAATTTTGCGTGGATAAATTATCGTGTTTTGACGATTTCATATCCGACGCACTATAAAATTTCGCTTCACCGGCATTTTGCTTCGCTGAAAATGCCTGCTTTAAGAACCGCACAAAATGGAAATGTAAAGTGGAAACAGTAATACCCGACGCACTATAAATTTTCGTTTCACCGGCATTTTTGCTTTACAGAAAATGCTGGCTGCAGAAATCATAAATGTGAATTTAAGTAGAACTGGTATAACCAGAGTAATTCAGGGATTCCATAAAATTTCAGCTCTGTCATGTTTTGAATCAAGACATTTCTTGGTGTTTCTGTTTACAAAAAATTAAATTTAGTGCCAGTATCACATTATCGGGAGAGAAAATTGGTTTCTTTGGGCGAAACGTTTTATTTGGCATAAAAGCACGAGAGAATCGTGATGTTTATACGGGTTATTAGGATTATTGAGATTATGCAGGTTTTTCGAGCAGGCCTTAAAACTGTTATAAAGAGTAAAAACTGAAAATGGAGGCATTTTATAGAGAAATTAAATTATAAAAGTCGATTATTTTATTTGTATTATTCCAAAAATGAGGTAAATTATAGTGAGTCGAGAGAAAGAAGTCCGAAAAGTTGGGCATATTTTCTCTTTATTTTCACTGCATGCATTTCAGTCTGGAAGTCGGGAACCGGGGGTTTCTGATGTTTCAAGAATCGCTTGCTGTTTCGTTAAGAAAATAACTCACATTTTTTGTTAACGTGCGACTTTTTTGTTCATATGGCGAAAAGTTGCCTAAAAAGCGATTTTTATTTTAGGAGAAGGATTATGAAAAAAATAATAGCTTTTGCATTTATCACTACAATTATAATTAGTAGTGTGGGATGCAGCTCGGATGGAAGCAGACGCTGCTGGAATCCGTTTCGCCGGAATGATTATCCGGTGAATTATTGTCCCATGCCCGCCGCATATGTTGACGAGTGTTGTACGCCAGGATGTTCACCCTGTGTAACTTCGCCGACATGTGATTCATGCGTTACGCCAGAGCTGTCTGGTGCACGTTATGTGGAACCGGCGCCAATTTGACGCGGATTCAGAACCCAAAAATGAAGAAAAGTAAAAAATCTTTTATTTTTTCTGAAAATATATCCAGATTTTACTTTAAATTTTATCCGTCTGCGGGCAGATAAATTGTGTGGTTCAAGAAACGGGCTTTTCGTATATCGCGAAATGCCGATAAAGCAAAATTTATAGTGTCAGAATTATAAGTGCATAAATTTATGAGGAGAGGATTTTAAGCCTTTCCTCTTTTTTTATGAGGAATAAAATTTTATGGATGCATAAAATATACGCTGATTTTATGTAAATTTTCGTTTAAACGCGGCCAGGGATTTACCAGCGTTTCTTGTGGCTCAGGGTGCCGGGAAGTGAAAGATTATATTAGAGTGCCAGGCATAAAGGGAAAGTGGAAAATTATAGAGTATCGGAGATATACCGGATGGTATAATGCCGAAAAAAGATGGATTCTTTGAGCTAATTTTCAGGTGTTTTGGAATTTATTTTTTCATGAGTCTCAATTAATCGGAGTATTTCTTTTGCTGGAGCGTAATCATTTTTTGTGGCCAGGGCTTTTTGAAGTGATTTTTTTGCTGCGTCCACGTCTCCGTTCTGGAGCTGGATGTGCGCTAAATTCGTATACGCCACGGTGGAGTTTCCTGCGGCCGCTTCCTTAAAAATGAGAAAAGATTCCTCGTAACGGTGTAATCGTGCCAGACATAAAGCCAGATTATTTTTGTATTTTGGCTCTTCTGGTGCGAGTTTAATTGCCTGGTGCAGCATTTTTTGTGCTTCTGTCATTTCGCCGATCGAGAGTAAAAACCAGCCGAAATCGTTATAAAAAACCGGAGAAGTGGGATGTTTTTGGGCGGCCAATTCATAAAGTGCATACGTTAAATCCGAATCCTGCTCCGTTTCGGAAATTCGGGCCAGGTGGTGAAACGGTTCATAACGATTCGGGAATTCAGAAGTCAGCATCTGATATGTACGGCGTGCGGCCTCCAGATCTTTTTTTGCTTCTAACTGGCGTGCTTTGGCCAGCTCGGCCTGAAAATAAGTCTCTATTTCTTGTTCTGTTTCGGGTATCTTTTGAGAAATGTCCTGATTTTCTTCGTTTTTGTCTGGCGTTTCATGAAATATGTCCAGCAAATTTTCTTGGTCCGGCAGATTCTGTGGAAAATTCTCATTCTTTTCTTGCGTCTGTGGAGAGTGGTTCTCTATAAAATCAGAAGGAGAGTGGCTTTTTTCTTTTTTCTGTTCTGGCTGGCAGCCGGAAAGGAGAAAGGAAATGGTAAAGGAAAAGATAATAAAAGATGTTAATTTTTTTGTAATCATATATAATTCTCAAATTTTGATTCGAAGCATGAGTTATACCGGATACACTATAAAATTTCGCTTCTCCAGCATTTTTTCTTCGCTGAAAATGCCGGTGCTTTTAGGGCGGCACAAAACGGAAATTTAGTATTACTTTACTAAAAATGTCTGCTTTTAGAGCGGGATAAAACAAAAATGAAGGAACCGTATATGCTGAATTTTAGATTTACGGTCACCGAAACAGGTGTTTTTCGCGAAACAAAATACATGAATGTCTTTCGACTGACAGGAAAATCGGAAGTTTATAGTGCATCGGGGATATTATCTTTGGGACGGATACGATTATCAGGTTTTCCAAAAATCATACGGCCTGCGCTGGTCTGTAAAACACTGGTGACCATAATCTGGATATTTTTTCCAATAAAAGGCCTGCCTGCTTCCACGACGACCATGGTTCCATCTGAGAGATACCCCACTCCCTGTCCTGGTTCTTCGCCCTGTTTAATAATATGAATGTCGATAATTTCACCGGGGATAAAAGCAGGTTTCAGGGCATTCGCCAGATCATTCAGGTTTAAAACCCCCACACCATTAAGCCGAGCGACTTTATTCAGGTTATAATCATTCGTGGCCAGTTTCGCTTCCAGGTGTTTTGCCAGAAGAACCAGCTGCATTTCCACAGGCTGTCCATTAAAGTCAGGTAAATAATGGTCATATATCTTTAAGTCCACATCCGGATTTTTACGTAACTGATTTAAAATATCCAGTCCGCGCTGTCCCTGAACCCGTTTAATTTTGTCGGAAGATGCGGCGATATGCTGTAATTCTTGGATGATAAATTGAGGCATGATTAATTGGGTTTCGATCATCTGTGTGGCTACTAAATCCGAGATTCGCCCGTCGATAACCACGCTGGTGTCTAAAATATACGGTCTCTGGCCTTTTAACTCTTTAGAAAATTCGACGAAAGGTATGATGAATCGAAAATTATCGCGTGTCTGTAACAGGAAACTGATGGAAACGTAACACATAATTACGGTGATGACCAGACCCATGGCGTCCTGAAATTTTTGCGGATTCAGATTCGCGAAAGTGAGTGTGTTATAAAAAGGGGTCAGGCCGATGTCTGCCATGTATGAAAGGAAGAAGCCCACGATTAAACCAAAATAAACGGAGGTAATAACATCCAGTTTTTTATATTTATAGAAAATGTCGGTCAAAATAACGCATACCGCCAGCGTGATCATTCCGGCAAAAAGAAAAATAGGTGTGGAGGGTCCCCAGGATTCAGGAAAAATGTTAGTATTTATGAACGCCACACTTAATCCGCTGATGACCAAAATAAAAAGAATACGTAATATAATTAAAGCTGCCATTTATCAATTAAAATCCAAAAAAAGTAAAAAATATTTATCTTTGACATACTATATATCTGGTGCGCACTATAATTTTCCGCTTCTCAGGCATTTTGTTTCCCTGTTAGCCGCAGGTTTACTAAAATATCTGTTTCCGTGGCCGTGTAAAACTTAAATTTATACCTGGTTTCACTCTAAATTTCCGTTTTATGCGGCCCTAAAGGCAGGCATTTTCAGCGAAGCTAAATGCCGGTGAAGCGGAATTTTATAATGTATCGGGTATAAAACGTAAATTTAATAAGGAACCAGTGATATTTCACTGAAAATGTCATGGCGTTCATGACGGTACAAAACTTATTTTTGCGCCACACTTATACTGGTTTCACTCTAAATTTCTGTTTTACGCGGTTCTTAAACAGGCATTTTCAGCGAAAGTAAAAATACCAGAGAAGCGGAATTTTCATAGTGCATCAGGTATAAAATACCGTTTTTAGCGCCGCACAAAATGGAAATTTAAAAGAAACAGGTATAAAAGTAAAATTATTCTGCATTATTTATTTTATCATAAAGCAGTTTCCATAATGAGTCCAGTGACTGAGGAATAACGTTTACTGAAGCTAAAATCGGCATAAAATTTGTGTCTCCGTTCCACCGTGGTACAAGATGCCAGTGTAAATGTCCCGGCAGACCCGCTCCCGCCACGTGACCCAGATTCAGACCTGCGTTAAATCCCTCTGGATGAATCGTTTCCTCAAGAATTTTTATCATTTTAGCCAAAAGATCCATCAGCTCTAAATGTTCCTCGGGCGTCAGTAAATCTAAACGGCTGATATGCCGCCGGGGTGTGATCAGAAGGTGCCCATTATTATATGGAAAACGATTCATAATGACCAGCGCTGTTTCTCCACGATAAATAACGTAACGCTGGGAATCATTTTCTGGAGTATCCGCTGCCGCCTGGCATATAAAACAGGTGGGATCCGCATCAGGAGAAAAGATTAATTTTTTTTGTGAAATCTCTTCCTCTTTATCCTGCTGGATATACGCCATGCGCCACGGTGCCCATATTTCAGAATAACTCATATTTCGGTCTCTCAAAAAAATGAATGAATGTATTTACTGAATTCCATATGAAAATTTTTACGATTCTGTTTCTCTTTTAAATTTTCGTTTTTTACGGTTCTGAAAGCAGGCATTTTCAGCGAAGCAAAAATCCGGTAAAGCTGAAATTCATAGTGCAT
This sequence comes from Planctomycetia bacterium, assembly GCA_030527015.1. Lineage (GTDB taxonomy): Bacteria > Planctomycetota > Planctomycetia > Pirellulales > Thermoguttaceae > RGIG3701. Next base: position 49,325 of record JAUNBR010000004.1, on the reverse strand, counting down.
CGGGTATAAATACCGGCTCAGAATGGGGTTTAACGAAAAATGTAGGAAAAGTGAAATTTTATAAAAATAAAAAATGGTTTAAACGGATATATTTCTTGATGTATCATAAATTATATGCTCGGTTTTTTGTATTTCGTATTCTTGAAATGCCTGTTTTATACTGATTCCACTTTAAATTTCCGCGTCTCCTGTCCGCCGACAGTCAGATATTTTAAATTCACTGAAAATACCTGTTTCAGAGCAGGGCAAAACAAAACTTTAAAGGAGAACCTGTATAAAATGAAACCTGTATAAAAATAAATTTCGAATTTTTTGTTCAAAATTATCGGATACTTTTTAGAACGTGATAAATTTTCCTATTTTTAGGAAAGTAGTACGAAAAATTTCATTATTTTCCTCAGGATCTGATAACTTTTCCGCTGTTTATCTGGCGTTCAAAAAAATTTGCATTAATTTTCTGTACACGATGAAATTTATGATTTCGTTTTATTTTTTAAAAAAATATTTTGGACAGGTATATGAAAGGAAATTTAAATGTGGAAAACCGAATATGGGTGAGGAATTCTCCTGTTTCGAGGGATGGTATGAATGAAAATTTAAATGGGAAAAAACAAAATATATTAGATTTCATTTTAAATTTTTAATTCTGCGTACCTTTTCCCGTTTACTTTTTCTGTAAAACAAAAATACCGGAGAATGAAAATTTAGAGTAACTCGGGAACAAAATTATATGTAAATGTATCATAAATATATCATACAGTATATCAGATGTTTACAAAACATACAATCGTCATAATAAATTAATTTTTTTGGGAAAATAAACAAAATCAGGAAAATAGAGAATATTTACTGGTGAAATTTTAAAAAATTGTTGATAATAATCAACAAATATAGTTTTATGTCTGATACACGGAGAGTTTTTATTTTTTGAAATTTTTGACGGTGCCGCTTTTTCTGTTTTGTATTTTATAGCCGATGCACATGAATTTCTGCTTTTCCGGCTTTTTGTTTCGCTAAAATGCTGACTTTCAGAGCCGCATATAACGGAAATTTAAAATGGAAACAGTATATATAAAGGAAAACACCAGGGAATTCAAATTATTTTTATGATGAATAAAAAATTATGTATATTAATTGTGGACGATGATCGTCAGGTGCTTTATTCCACGGCGGACTGGCTTCAGACATATGGTCATCAGGTGTTTACGGCAGAAAACGTACAGGAAGCTATTTTAAAGGGGAAAGAAAGGGAGTTTAATCTGGTTTTTACAGATCTGTGCCTGGGAATGGAGAGTGGACTGGACGTACTAAATTATTTTCAGGAGGAAAATCCGAATACGGCCGTGGCGATTATTTCTGGTTATGGGACGATAGATGCCGCCCTAAATGCGGTGCGTCATGGTGCCTATGATTTTTTGACGAAACCTCTTTTAGATGATAAAGTTCTTGGGATTATCGAAAAAGTTACGAAAGAAGGTGGTTCATCTTCAGATTATGGCGGTCAAAAGAATGAAAAGGCAGCTGTAATTACGTCAGACGGAGAAGAAGCTGGAACAGATGATGAAGATTTCATCAAATATCGTGTGGATGAAGGGCATCTGATGTGTCCACGGAATGAAGTATTAGGGACAAAATTTTCAGAAATTCCGAGTGTGAATTTTGAGGGAATTATAGGAAATGATCCTAAAATGCTGCATGTGTACGAGATGATCGAGAATATCGCGGATACTCGAGCTACTGTTTTAATAACGGGGGAGAGTGGAACCGGTAAATCGATGATTGCCCGAGCGATTCACCGCAGAAGTATGCGCAGTCAGCGGCCTTTTGTGGAAGTGGCCTGTGGTGCACTGCCTGAGACTTTATTAGAGAGTGAGCTTTTTGGGCACGTGGCGGGAGCGTTTACTGATGCGAAAACAGAAAAAATAGGACGTTTTCGTCAGGCAGATGGCGGCACACTGTTTTTGGATGAAATCGCCACGGCGTCTGTGGCGATGCAAATAAAATTACTGCGTGTTTTGCAGGATTTTGAATTTGAGCCGGTGGGAAGTTCTAAAACTTATCATGTCGACACACGAGTCATTTTGGCGACGAATGAAAATTTGGCAGAAGCGGTGGAGAAAGGGCGTTTTCGACAAGATTTATATTACAGAATAAATGTGATAAATATCGAATTACCGGCGTTACGTCACCGTGTGGGAGATATACCACTTTTGGCTCGGGCATTCCTGAAAAGTGCGTTACGAAATACGAAACGTGAGGTTTTAGGATTTACTCCGGAAACCATGGCCATTTTACAGATGTATTCTTGGAAAGGGAATATTCGAGAGTTACAGAATGTAATAGAGCGTGCGGTTCTTCTTGGCAGGCATAATTATATTCAGCCGGAGGAGCTTCCTTCTTATGTGATTCCGCCGTCAGGAATTCCTGTTATATCTGAAGGATATCGAGATTCTCTTTCACGTGTTATGCCTTCAGAAATGAAGGTGCATCATGGGTTAAAGGAGTCTCTTTCCTCGCCGGAACGGGAAATTATTCTTCGTGCGCTGCGGGCATGTCACTGGAGCTGTACGAAAACGGCGGCGTATTTAGGGATTAACCGGACGACACTTTATAAAAAAATGAAGCGTTTTAATCTGCAGAAGCCTATGAAAAAAGGAAAAGAAAAAGATAAATTTTGATTTTATGATTTTAAGGAATGTTTTTATACCCGATGTGCTATACTGGTTCCAATTTAAAATTTCGTTTTGTGCGGCTCTAAAAGCAGGCTTTTTCAGCGAAGCAAAAAAGCCGGGGAAGCGGAATTTTATAATGTATCGGGTATATAAATTTCTGTTTTTGTGGCATTTTTTACTTCACTGAAAATATCTGTGTTATGTGCCGCATAAAACGGAAATTTAAAGGAGAATCAGTATATAAAACGAAAATTTTAAGAAGAACCAAAAATTTATTTTAAGGAAATAAGCTCAAGGAAAAAAAGTGTTTTCATGAAGTATGGTAATTTGGCGCCATGCTTCATATGCAGCGATTCCCACGCTGACGGAGAGATTTAAACTGCGGGTTTCTTGACGAATAGGAATTCGTAATCGCTGAGCAGCGTATTTTTCCAGTAAAGAAGGGGGAAGGCCATTCGATTCACTGCCGAAAATAAAGGTGTCACCCGGAGAAAAAGTGGCTTTTATATAAGGGCATGTGGCAGTTTTTGTGAAAAAAAAGTAACGTGATGTATCTGGAAGTTTGGCCAGCAGTGCATCCCAGTCATCCAGGATTTCCCATTCCAGAAATTTCCAGTAATCCAGACCGGCTCGGCGAAGGTTTTTGTCGGTAATGCGAAAACCCAGTGGACGAATAAGCCACAGTTTGGCGCCCAGCGCGACACAGGTACGGCCGACTGCTCCGGTGTTATGGGGAATTTCTGGCTGGAACAGAACGATATTTAATATATTTTTATTTTTCATTTTCGTTTCCATTATATTTTATATTTATATTTTATACCCGATGTATTATAAATTTCCGCTTCCCCGATATTTTTGCTTCGCTGAAAATGCCTGTTTTAAGAACCGCGCAAAACAAAAATTTAAAGGGGAACCAGCAGTATATTTTATATTTTTTATGTGAGGTTTCGGAAGCCATATATTTTGGATGATTCTGTGTCTGGCCGAGTGATGCAAAATATGGGGGAACCGCAGAGAGCCACGGAGTGTGAAAAATATATGCGTATTATATCTGATGCGCTATAAATGTTTACTTCCCCTGTATTTTTGTCTCTGTCAGCAGGCTGGGATGAGAGATATTTGCGTTAAGATCGGCATAAAATGGAAATTTAAAGGGAACCCATATTTTAATATTATATAAGATAACGGCGTTTTTGAGAAGGATGTCGTGCGGGATAAATTTTTTTTATACCTGATTTATTCTCGATACACTATAAATTTTCGTTCCCCCGGTATTTTTGCTTCACTGAAAATGCCTGCTTTTAGCACCGTATAAAACGGAAATTTAAAGGAGAACCAGTATCTGAAATTTAAATTTTGAAGATTAAAAATATTTACCTGTTTTGAAATTTGTTGTGAATTAACCGAATCTGATGTAAGTTATGACCGAGGCATTATAAAAGATGAGTTTTCACGGTATTTCGTGTATATGAAATGTTTATTACCGTGTCTGCACAAAATTTAAAATGTAACTGGTGTGAATTATCCTGCCTTTTTTATGGAAGAAAGGAATTTAGTATGAAACGACTTTCTGGATTTTTGTCATTATTACGTGTCACATTACTGATTTTAATGATGTTTTTAATGACGGCAGAGATTTTTGCCGCACGTTTTCGCAGAAGATCTTTTCCTGAAAATGTAAATCGCACGGTTTCCGTGACCCCTTCCACGGTTACAAAAACGGAATCCTCTTCGGGAAATGAGTTGATTTCTCCGCCAGGCAAAACGAGATTTTGTTTTGAGAATCTTTATTCGTGGAGAAATAAACCTGGAACACCAGAAGAGAAACGTATTTTCGCATCTCAGGAATACGTCCTGGGAATGGACTTTTCTTCCATGATGGAAAAATTTCCAGAAAAAGAAAGAGGGACGTTCTTTAATTTTTTGGAAATGGCGGAAAAGAAATTAGAAGGTGAAATAAAAGAGAAATATAAGGATTTTCGGCCTGAGTTTCAGCAGCAGATGGTTAAACTGGCAGGAAAAGCGTATCTTGAATGTGCGCCGCTTTTAGAAGTGAGTGCCGAGGTACGTCAGCTGAGCACTCTAAAACTTACTTCTTCTGAAATACTGGCGGTAAATGAACTGCTTTGTGGATGTCTGGATCTACAAGAGTATATGGCGGTGGAGGGCTTAAATCGTTTTCGGATGCGCAGCGGTTTACGTCCGTGTCTGATCGATTTACAGTTATGTCAGGCTGCCCGTGGTCACAGCAGTGATATGCGCCGGTACGGATTTTTTTCACATACTTCCCCGGTGCGTGGAAAAAGCAGTTTTACATCACGTGCCCACCAGTATGGTGTTTCGGCCAGTGCAGAAAATATTTATATGGGATCTTCCAGTGGAATGGCAGCTAATAATGCGTGGATTAATAGTAGTGGTCACCGTGCGAACATGCTGGGCGGGTATTTCCGTGTGGGTGTGGGGCGCGTGGGAGGACATTTTACACAGATGTTCGGACGCTAAAATTTATTTGTGGGTTATTTCGTGAATTTTTTACGTCTGTATTTTTGAGATGCCGGGAACGTGTATTTTACCGAGACGGGTTAAATTTTTACGTCTCGGTTTTTTTTGTTTCACTGAAAATATTTCCCGTTTTGTGGCGGCAAAAAACTGAAATTTAAAGTGGAATCAGAATGAATGGAGTGTGAAATACAGATAAATATACCCGATGCACTATAAATTTCCGTTTTCCCGACATTTTTGCTTCGCTGAAAATGCCTGTTTTCAGAACCGCACAAAATGGAAATTTAAAGGAAAACCAGTATCCCAGAAATATGAAATTCAGGTGATGTATGAATTTTGGGTTCTGCGTTCTTTTCATGTTATGAGATTCTGAACGCAGATATTTTCAGTGAAGCAAAAATACCAGTCTGTCGGCGGACAGATGAAATGAAAATTTATAGTGTATCGGATATAAAATGGTTCTGAAACGATAAATTTTTCTTAGTTCTTTTAAAGCTCAGATTTTTTCCAGATTTTTTGATGATTCCTCCAGGGGATCTTCATCTTCTTTTGCCTGATCGGCTGCTGGAGGAATTTTTATATCGGTCGGAAGAACACCATCACGAGTAAACATGTCATGATGCGGCGTCTGGCATATTCGTATGCAGAGAATTTTTTGGTAATGGCCGTCATTTTCATCTTCTGTCAGGAAGAAACATCCGAGATTTCCCGGTTTATTTTGGATATTTGAGAGAAGAATAATTTGCCCGGGCATCAGGGTGACTTCTCCGCGTAAAGATTCAAAAGTTTTTTTGGGGCGGGCATTTACGATTTTAAATGCACCAGTTTCGTGTGTGAATTTCTGACGCATTTCACCATAATGTAACTCTGGAGTAAATTCGATTCGTACGCGTCCATCTCCCTGTGTTTTTGTTTTCAGCGCGATTACTCCCTGAACGTCATGATAAAAATCTCCGCCCTGGGTGCCATTTTCATTAAAAAGAATCATGGCGTTTTCTTTTACCGTGGTCGCCAAGATTTCATTTCTCTGATTTTTACGAGAAAAGATATTCCATTTTACCAGTTTAGGGGTATTTGGCAGCTGGTCCAGATGAATCGTAGTTACTTCGGTGTCAGGTAAAGCGTCATCTTTCATATCCATCAGCTGGATAAAAGAATGAGGCAGCTGATTTCCCACCACGCCAACTCGAAATCCGTTATTCGCAAAACGTTTTCGTAAATCCAGAGAAAAAATTTGTTCGTCGGCATCTTGCCACAACTCTTGATTTAAAAGTGGATCGCCATAAGGACAGCGAATAATAAGAATCTCCAGAACGACAGAATCAGATAATAATTCCTGTCGAGAAACCAGAGGAGACTGTGAACCGGGAATCCCCTGTACGGCAGACGGAATGTGCATCCACTGACATCCACAAATCATGAAGGAGTATGTCAGAAGTAAAAAAGTCTTCCAGAAAGTATGTGGCCAAAAACTCATGGGAATTTTTATACTCGATACACTATAAATTTTCGCTTTTTTTACATTTCGCGATTCACGAAATGCCTGTTTTAGCATCTGTATAAAACGGAAATTTAAAGTGAAACCTGTATACATATTTTAGGGTATTTACGCGAGGTACTATGAATTTTAATCTCTCAGGCATTTACTGAAAAGCCTGTGGACGGAATCACATAAAACGAAAATTAAGAAAACGAAATGTCTGGATTTATTTTTCTGTCGTACGATAAATCCCCTTTCCGAGATTTCAAAAGTGCATGAAAAATTTTCTCCAGCTAAAAAAAATCTTTTTTTTGAATTTAAAGTAAAATGAAAAATGAATAATATAAACGTTAAAATCCTGAAAAAATAAACAGGGCTAAACATTTTAATAGTATTTTTGGGCTGTTATGTCAATTCTAAATTAAGCTTTATTCTAAAAAATAATTAGTTTTTTTGAATATTCCAAAAAATTTTTAGCATAAACATAAAGTCTGTACTTTATTCATTTTTTTAAATCCAAGACATTATATATATCCGATGCATTATAAAATTCTGCGTTTCCGGTATTTTTGCCTCGCTGAAAATGTTTAATTTAAGAGCTGCACAAAACGGAATTTTAGACGAGAACCGGTATTACTTCTGGTAATTCAGACTGTCGGAAATGCCTTTTTTGAAAAATAGCATTTTTAAACTAAAATCCGGACCTTTTTTATACCTGATACACTATAAATTTCCGCTTCCTCGGCATTTTGCTTCGCTGCCAGCAGCAGGCTGGGCTAAAAATGCCTGCGTTCAGAACCGCACAAAACGGAATTTTAAAACAGAACCGCTATAAAGGTATATGCGGTGATGTGTTCAGCTTTTTTTCTGAAATCCGAGAAAGACAGTGATTTTTGATACGAGAAAAATGGTTAAGTAAAATTTTTTGTAGTCAGCTATAAAATGTCTGTAAAAAGCATAAAACGGGTATAATCGTATCAGATATATAAAAAAAAATCATAAAAGACAGTTATTTTGTAAATAATTTTTGACTTTTCTGCTTTTTTACCATTTAATTCTAAAGAAGGTATAAAAAAACCAGAAAGGAAGCTTGGGAATGTTATTATTTAAAAATGGAATAAAGAAAAAAGATTTTGTTTCAAAAAATGGAGTGATTTTTCTGTGTGCACTTCTTATTTTGTGCGGAATTCCAGAGAAATTAAAAGGGCAGGGAGTTTTAGTTCTGCCTGTGCCCATGAGTGCCAGAGGAAATGGACCGGCGCATGAAGTGAAAAATTTTCCGTATAAAGAAAATTATTTAATGCTGCCAGTCACCAGCGGAGCGGTGGGTTATGATGGAACAGGAAGAAGAGTGGTGGTAAATAAACCGATTCCTGTAAGCCCGAAACGCCAGACGGTCATTCCTTTAGATAATCTGACGACTCAGGTTTCTCCTGCTCCTGTGGTTCCACGCAGTTTTAATACGAGATACGCAGTGCCCTCTTCGCAGATGGAAGTGCATACAGGTTATCCTGTTTATCGGACGGTTCCTTCCGCTGAATGCCGGAGACCAGTCACTCAGACTTATGCACCGACACAAGAAAGAGTGAGTGGTACGAAAACTTATATCGGTTCACCCACGCCAGCAAAGAAAAATGAGCTGTATTCTCCTGAAGCAGAAAAAACGCAGCCTTTAGCGGTTCCTCGTGAGGTTTATTCTTCTGAAGACGTTTCCCGGTCTCAGAAATATCCTCTCTCCCCACCAGGAATGATGGACGAAAAGGCGAAAATACAGGATTTACAGAAAACGGCACCCACGTATACGATTCTTGTTCCGGATAAAAGTATGAAACCGATAAAATCGCAGCAGAAGGAGGAGCCGTATCTGTCTGAAGAGCGGAAGGAAGATCCGTATGCACAGGGAATGCCAGAAGAGAAAAATAATGATTTTACGAAGGTTTATTCTTTGTCTGGAATGCCAGAAAAACCGGAAAAGTCTGACGTGAAGGAAAATTCTGCTGATTCTGAAATTTCAGTAGATTCTGTAATTATGAGTAATTCAGGTTCCGGTGTTTCATCTGAATTTATCGTGGAAACAGAAGGAAAAGAGGAGTCTGTTTTACCTTCCAGTGAAAATGATATTTATGGTCAGAAGACAGATTTACGGAAAAGTCATACTCTGCCCATGAAAGAAATATATTCTGAAACCCCGCAGGAGATGAAACGTTCTGAGCAGGAAATATCTTCTCCAGAGCGTTTTGCACCAGCGGAAAAGATGCAGCCGAAGAGAAATGCATGGGAGCCGTATGGGGAACAGCAGCCGGTACGTCTGAAACATATTTCCGAAGCTCCCGATTCTGTTCGTGATGCGGTGTCTCATGTTTCTGAGCCAGAAAATTCAGTAAATTTTCCTGTGAAGACACGAAAAGAACGGTCGAATTTATCTGCGTATCCCATGTCGCTGCCTCCGATACAGGCTACTAAAAAAATAAATTCTGAGGAGAAAACGAAAACTCGGCTGGGACCAAGAATATGATGGAAAGTGAGAAATATTTTGATTCTGCATTCATTTTCCCCTCTTACGTGAGTAAACGCAGTCAAATATTTTAAAAACGGGAGTATGGAATTCCATGAAAAAATAGGGAAAATATTTTTTCCGATAATTTTTGTGAAAATTAAAAGATTTTCGATTTTTTCTGTTTCCGAAAAAAGTATTTCCTGTTATGATATATTTAAATTTTATTTTATATCCGATACACTATAAATTTCTGCTTTTTCAGATTTTTGCTTCGCTAAAAATGCTTGCTTTCGGAACCGCACAAAACGGAAATTTAAAGTGGAACCAGTATATGCGGCTCAGGTCACAGGTTTCTCTGAAAAAATAATGTCGGAGGAAAAGAAATTTTATATAAATCAGGTATAATATACCAGAAATAAAAACTGAAGAGGTGGTTATGAAAACCTATAAAATTCGTATTCAGAATGATTCTCTGACTTTTTCGTCTGCTCATTTTATTACTTTTTCCTCTGGGGAGTGTGAAACGCTTCACGGACATGATTTTCATGTTTCGCTGGAAATGGAAGCGGGTCTGGAACCTCTCGGAAAATATATAATTGATTTTATTCAGCTACAAAATGCTGTACGTGATATTATTCGTGAGCTGGATCATAAAGTCCTTTTAGCCGGAGAAAGTCCTGTCTTACAGTTAATGGTTCAGCAAAAAGAGCCAGAAGTTTCGGCGGATATTCATGGCTGGATTTCTTCTGTGGGAAAATGGTTGGCCACGGTAAATGATTATCAGGATGATGTACAACAAAATGTGAAAAATTTTGAAGAACTGGCACAAGAAAAAGAACGTGAATTGGAGTGTTATCTGGAACGTGAATTGGGAATGCCACATTTACCGGATGCATGTCTGGAAGAAGAAAAATCAGATCCTGATGACGGTAAACAGACGGAGCATACGTCTGGTGTTTTACGTGCTGAAGTGGACGTGCGTTATGGAAATAAGCGCTGGGTCTTTCCAGAAGAGGACTGTATTATTTTGCCTGTGGAGAACACGACAGCGGAAATGCTGGCAGATTATTTACTGCAAAAATTGTTAAAACATCCTCTTTTGGCGGGTTCAGAGCCTGATTATATAAAATTAGAACTTACGGAGTCTGTCGGAATGTCTGGTATATGTGAATATTACGCGGGAAAATAAAATCTGTTTTTGTATACCCGATGCATTATGAATTTCCACTTCTCAGGAATTTTTGCTTCGCTGAAAATGCCTGGCTTTAAGAACCTCAAAAAACGGAAATTTAAAGTGGAAACAGTATAAATACACGAAACAGACTTTATTTTATACCCGATGTATGATAAATTTCTGCTGTCCAGGCATTTTTGCTTCATGAAGAATTCTGCTTCAGAACTGCACAAAATGAAAATTTTAAGGAGAATCAGGTATAAATCATATTAATTTTTGTAATGCTTAATTTCCCCACTCTCTCTGAGAAGTGCTGGCGGCCACGGGTAATGGTCCATAAACACGTTCTTCTTCTCGCTGAGAAATAATAGCGGAAAGGTTACTGAATTCCTGGCGTACGTCCGGGCGTACGCGTTTTAAATGTGCGGAAGCACGCTGTACACTGTGTGGATTATAATAAATTGTTTGAGTTAAAGATCCTATAAATCCCATAATTTGATTCATATTATTATCTGCCACGCGCCCCACCGTTCCATGAAATGTTTTTGCCAAAAAATCGACTGTTCCATTCTGTATCTGGATGAAGTAATCCATTCTTACTGCCATGAGGCGTTTTCCTTCCGCATCTGTCATGGGCTCATTCTGAAGAATAATCACTCCTCGCCCGCTGACTTTATTAGGAAATGGAATACCTTCATAAGAACCGCTGACGTATATGACAAGAAGATTTTTGCTTCTGAAAAGGCATTCTATCATTCCTTTCGTACCTGCATTATCCTCAAGATAAAATCGGTCTTCTCCCAGTTCTGTTAACCGCATATTTCCGATCTGCATGAATTCCCAGATGTTTACGATTATATCAGGATGCCGAGTTAAAAAATCATACAGTTCTTCATCACAGGGAATTACTTCCACTGGAAGCCGACGATACATGGTAACGTCAGAGAGTACTCTCTGAATCTTATGTCGGGATGCTGGTGACATCTGACCGAGTGGGATTTTTTGTTTTATAACTTCACGGGTTTTATCGGAATAAGAGGCTTTTTCCGGATTTTCCTGACGTATGTCGATCATGGATAACTGGCGGATATTTTGTGGGAGAGGAATGACGCTTCTTGCGGCGGATTTTTGTGTCGGTGATTCCGCCGGAGAATTTTTCATTCGTCCTGTATCGGTGGAAATTTTTGGGTTTAATGAACTTCGGAGGGATGTTTTATGGGAATATGAAGCCCGATTTATATGGGATTCCTGGACAGAGCCTGGAATATTTTGTGACGTGGTAACTTGAGGTATGGGCGAGGAAATGTTTCGTGAAATTTGGGAGGAAGAGGGAGAGGTTTTAATGGGAATCGGCAGCGGTCCAGCAGAATTCGCTGTCCGTGCATAAGTATATTTTGAAGATGCTTTTTGTGTTTTAATGGTGTTTTGTTGTGGCGTAATTTTTTGATGTGAAATACTGGCATTTCCTGAAGTAAGATTTCTTTGGGATGTCAGCATACTTTCTGTTTTATCGGCGGTTTCTGGTTCCTGAATTAATACAGAACGTAATTTATTTTGCTGGTGGATGGAGGATCTCTCGCTGTTCGGAGAAGAAATGGAAATACCGTATTCTGTCTGTGCATAAATTATGAATGAATCATTCCATAAACAGAAGAACAAAAAAATAGAAATGTTTCTGAAAATGATCAGGATCTGAAACCGAGTATATCGGCGGAGTATATTTTTGAATTTCATTTTGCTCATTTCCGCTGTTCCTGATGGATACCATCATATTTTCTCTTATGCGTTTATTTTTACATAAAATAAATCACTCCAGAGAAATCATTTTGAACTCCTGTTTTTTCTAATTTCGGAAGATTAGACAGAAATAGAATAGTTAAAATTTAACGCTTAAAACGATTTTTTGAATAATAAGGATGAATATGAGGCGACAGTTCTGGTTATGCAAAAAAGGGTGAATGGATAAAATAGGATAAGGTAAGGGATGGGAGTGCGTGGGGAATGAGGGAGAGAAGCGTGTGAAAATATTTATGATGTTTATTAGTGCTGGAAGCCTTTCGGGGAAAGTGCTTTTTTTGTGCCATTATTTGTGTGTCCCCAGAGTTCCATTTCAGGGATGATTTCTCCGATACATGTAATCGGAATGGAAAGAGGTTTTTCGTCTAAAATTTTTCTTGCGGTATCTGGAGAAACGGTAAATAGGATTTCAAAATCTTCTCCGTCTTCCAGTGCATGTTCCAGAGGTGTTTTTGCGGCAAATTCTGCGGGGATCCAGTCATACATGGTACTTTGGCCAGGACGTAAGGAAGAGAGCTCTTTTGCGTCTAAAGAAATGGGGACTGCATCCAGATCAAGAATGGCACCACAGCGACTTTCTTGCAGGAGCCGCCAGAGATCCAGCGTAAGTCCATCACTGATGTCCATTCCTGCGTGAAGAGAATAACGCTGTGCCAGAAGGCGCATTTCTGTAATTCTTGGCTGAAAATTAAATTGTTTACGAAGAATGCTTCCGCCCAGAGTTCCGGTGACAAGAATTTTATCACCGGGTTTTGCTCCATTTCGTGTTAATGCTCGTCCTCTGCCGGTAAATGGATCTTTGTTTTCGACTTTTCCGATAATGGTAATGGAGATGACCAGAGATTCATTCCACGTGTTCGTGTCACCTCCGATAATCGCGACTTGTGCTGACTGGGCCATTTCCTGAACTCCCAGAGCCAATTTTTCCAGTAACACCTGTACGGGAACTTCCTGCGGTATTTCATCTGAATGGGAAAGATACCGAAGAAGGTTACCGTCCGCATCATATGCGCCAGGAAATATTCGTGGATGTTTTGGTAAGGCGACAGAAATAACACAGGCCACAGGTGCTGCGGCCATGGCTGCCAAGTCACTTAAATTCACGGCCAGCGCTTTCCTTCCAATTTTTTCGGGCGTGACTCGGTGTAATAAAAAATCCACTCCTTCTGTGAGCATGTCCACACTAATCACCATTTCTGGTGCATGTTCGGCCCAGTGAAGCACCGCGGCATCATCTCCGGGACCCCTCTGGACAAAATCCGGCATGATGAAATTTCGGCAGAGGTGAGATACCATTTCTGTTTCTGTGATGGATTCTGTTACGGATGATGAGTTTTGAGGTGTTTTCATTTTGGAAAAGTTATGCTCTGATGTTACATTCCATTTTTGTTTATAACGCATCAGGTAAAAAATGTCCGTAAAGAATATTTGAGTCGCGTAAAATGAGGAATTTTGCTGATTCAGAGTTTTTATACTCTGGCTGATTCAGAATGTAAATAATGTTTTCTGGAGAAAGGGTTTCCCAGCGGAGAATTCCCAGTAAAATATCTCCAGGCATGATTCCCTGTAACTCTGCCTGACTGTCTGAACGAACTTTTTTGACAAGAAGCCCGCCATTATACTGCTGTCTCTGATTTAATGGAAGCTGCTGTGGAAGAACCGGTGTTAATTCCAGTCCGAGCTGGTTCCATATAATTATGGGGAGAGTGTCCTCTCCGGATACTTCTTGCACTGCGATTTCTGTGTGAGATGCAATTTTTGTTTCTTGTGATTCGGTCTGTATATTCTTTTGATGCTTCTGTATGGCAGAATGACCAATAATTATGTTTCCCAGGCGCAGTGTGGTTTTATAGGGATTCCCATCACGTAAAATTAGTAAATCGAGAATTTCATCCTGCTGGCGTTCAATTAAATTTCTGGCAAAATCCAGTGATGAAGTTAATTTTTGATTGTCCACAGAAAGAAGAATGTCCCCTTTCCGTAATCCTACTTCCTCTGCTGGACTGTCATTTTCGACTTCTAAAATACGGATCCCCGTTTCATTCATGGTGGGATTAAATTTATTTTCCAGTTTTAAGCCTGTCCAGTGACGGACGGATGCTTGTTCAGATATTAGTTTTGTGATGACTTCCATGGCACTATCCACGGGAATGGCGAAACCGATTCCCTGTGCTCCGGCACGAACGGCGACATTTATTCCGATCATTTCGCCATGAATGTTTAATAATGGGCCGCCGGAGTTACCGGGATTAATGCTGGCATCTGTCTGAATTAAATCTTCATAAAACTGAATATCACTGACCTGAACAGAACGGTGTAATGCGCTGATAATGCCTTTTGTGACAGTATGTTCATAACCGAAAGGATTTCCCACCGCGATAACGGTTTCTCCGATCATTAAATCAGAAGAAGTACCGGTACAAATTGTTTGGAATGGCGGATCATTTGGGAGCGCGTCTATTTTTATAATGGCTAAATCCGTCATTTTATCCCGTGCGAGAATTTTGGCTCGGTACGTTTTCTGGTTATGTGTGGTAACTAATATTTCCTGTGTTCCGTCCACGACATGAAAATTTGTGACGATATATCCGCGCGAATCTATTAAAACGCCGGTTCCCATTCCGTTTACGTGCTGAATTTCTTCCTGAATGGAGGAAGAGTTTTCATAATTAGAAGTTTTAATGTGTTTTTCTCCGCGAATATTCACGACAGATGGACGTGCCAGAGAAATGGCTCGGACCAGCTCATTCTCACGTTTACGAAGAGAAAGGTTTTCCTGTAAAACTTCCTTTTTTAAAACAGAATCCATTTCAGGATGCCGTTCTTCCGTTTTTGGAATATTTTTGGAAATTATTTTTTTTGTACTTAAATAAGATGGATTTACAGAACGGGCTTCTTTCTGGGGAAGATCTGGCGTAAAAGGAATATTTTCCGTCTGTTTATCAGGAGTGGATATGTGATCAGAATGTAATTCCCGCGAAGGAGATTTTTCTTTTAAAATTGGCGCTAAAACGGAACTGTTTTTAGTGGCGGCAGTATCTTTTTCTGCTGGATTATTTTGAGGACGTGCCGTCTTCTTTCTCTCGGAAGGAAAGGGAATGGCAGAAGTCGTTTTTTTGTTTTGAATTTCTTCGCCTATTTTAAAAATTTCTCTGAGCTTATTTTCTCCCTCTTCCGATGAAACAGATTTCTCACTGGTTTCACCCTGATTTTCTGGTGGTAAAATAAGAAAAAATGTATCTGCATATAAAGCAGAAGACAAAGAAAATAAAATATTAAATACAAAAAATGATAAAAAAAATCGAAAAATATTTTTTTTATACATCTTTTTTTTATGAAAGGACAGTAGACTCATGGCACTCATCGGATATACTGTTAGTGGTGTCTGGGCAAAAAGCACACTGCCCCGCGTGCCATGCCTCAGACGTTACCAGTGAGTTAATCGCATAATTTTGAAATTTTCTCTGCGCGACAGCTATAAAATTTCGTTTTTTGTCATTTTGTACAGAATAAAAGTCCTGTTATGAAGACTAAAAAACAAAATTTATAGTAAAATCGGCATAAAATATGAAACCGGACCGTGCCGATTTTTTTGATTATGAGGATTATGCGGTTAATTCATTTTATTCATCGTCAGAAGAAACGGAAAGCTTAAGAAAAACCGTCGTCTGTGAAAAAAAGCTTGATATTTTTCACTGAAATTATTTTTAGATATTCATGCAGGATAAAAATTTTGTTTTTCGTGCGTTCTAAATATTTTGTGAGTCATAAATATAATGTTTATATCTGTATTATTTAAAAGGTAAATTTTGGATGGTTAAGAAAGTGAGGATATTTATACCCGATACACTATAAATTTTTACTTCCCCGGCATTTTGCTTCGCTGAAAATGCCTGCTTTAATAGCCGTACAAAACGGAAATTTAAAATGGAACCAGAATATACTCTGATTTAATTTTTATTTTTTGCTGTTACAAAAATAAACATTTTTACCGAAACGGAAATTTAAACGAGAACCAGGATAAATGGAAGAAAATAAAATGATGGAAGATGGTTTTTTGTGTGTAAATAAACCGCGTGGGATTACGTCTTTTGACGCATTACAGGTGATTTTACGTGAAATTTTGAATGGAAAAAGTCCAAAAAAGCGTGTGAAAATTGGACATGCAGGCACTCTAGATCCGCTGGCGGAGGGGGTTTTAGTAGTCGCTCTGAATCGTGCGACGAAATTAATTCGTTATGTTCAGCAGCAGCCGAAAACATACGTGGCGACTTTTCTTTTAGGCGTGGAGAGTGATTCGGAGGATACGGAAACAGAAATGCGGAAGCTGGAAAATGTCTCGGTACCCACGAAAAGAGAAATTATGGAAAAATTATCTGAATTTACGGGCGAAATTCTGCAGATGCCGCCAGCATATTCAGCATTAAAAATAAAAGGAAAACGCGCATATGATTTGGCGAGAAAAGGTAAAAAAGTGGAATTAACCCCACGTCCAATAAAGATTTTTGAGCTAAAATTGTTGGAATATGAATATCCGCTGTTAAAACTGGAAATTATTTGTGGCAGCGGAACGTATATTCGGTCTCTCGGAAGGGATTTTGCCAGATCTTTAGGAACGTCTGCGGTTATGTCGGAACTGACACGTACGGCCGTGGGAGTTTTTTATTTAGATGATGCTGTTCAGATAAGAATCCAAAAAGAAAATAAAATTAAAAAGAAAGAGGATGCGCAGTTAAAAAAGGATAATCCGGTTATGAATGAAAGAGGAGCATCCAGTTTTTCAGCAGAAATTATGCATATGAATGAAAGTGAGAAGTTAAAAAGGATTAAAGATCAGGAATCCCCAGAGAGTGAAGGAGACACAGAGACGATTCAGGTAATTCAGAAAGCTGAAACGAATTTTGAAAGTGGTGAAAAAAAGCTGGATTTACAGGATTATGATTCGTCAGGAGAGAGAGGAGATTTTTTGCGTACAAAGATCCGTCCCGTGAGAGACGCGGTACCGGAGTGGCCTGTGGTTTTTTATGATGAGGAGAAACAAAAATTATTAAGAAATGGGGTGCCGGTACCTGTTCCAGAAGAAGCGAAATGGATGATGAATTCTGATCAGAAAGATTTTGTGGTGCTTTCACAGAAAGATGGAAGTTTTTTAGCTCTGGTACATATGGGAGAGGACGGAAGATTACGCAGTACGATAAACTTTACATAATCGGATAAAGTGCAGAAATTATGACGGATTTTAAGTTATTTTTTTAAGGAGAAGATAACCCCCCTACTTGCGGTCTAAAACAGGTGAGTTATAATAAGCGTGTTTAGAATAACGTGTTCGCCATAATTATATGAGTATGGTGGTTTTCGTTTTCTGTTTAGGGGAATAATTATATTACCCTGTGTATTTTAAATATCTTAATTCATGGTGTTTAGCGCGGTAAGTTTTGCCGTGATAATTGTATGAAAATGATATTTAAAGGGGAAATGGTTATATTTGGCGGTTATTTTCAGAAGGGGAGAGTCCTGGACGTAAAAAATAAAAGCCAAAATTTGTTTTAAGAATCATTTATTTGAATCGATAAAGGAGGCATCATCGTGGCAATTCGTGTTGGTATTAATGGATTTGGACGTATCGGACGTCTCGTATTTCGTATTATGGCCGCTCAGCCGGAAAAATTTGATGTCGTCGCGATTAACGACTTGACGGACACCAGAACGCTGGCGATGCTTCTGAAATATGACAGTATTCATCGTCGTTTTCAGGGTACGGTGGAGTATGATGAAACTGCTCTGATCGTAAATGGAAAACGTATCGAAATCTTAGCGGAACGGGATCCCTCGAAGTTACCGTGGGGCGAGAAGAATGTGGAAATCGTTTTGGAGTCCACAGGTCGTTTTACGGCGGCGAAGACGGAAGACGCACCGGGTTATGACAGTCATTTAGACGCAGGCGCGAAGAAAGTGGTCGTCAGTGCACCTACGAAAGGCGACGCATTTATGTGCGTTATGGGTGTAAATGATGATAAATTGACGGCGGAAAATAAAGTGGTCTCGAACGCTAGTTGCACGACGAACTGTCTGGCTCCCATGGCGAAAGTGATTCATGAAAAATTCGGAATCGTCCGTGGTTTAATGACGACCGTTCATAGTTATACGAATGATCAGGTGGTTTTGGATATTCCGTATAAGAATCTGTATCGTGGTCGTGCTGCTGCGCTGAATATTATTCCCACGACCACGGGTGCTGCGGTGGCTGTCGGGAAGGTCATTCCTGAATTAAATGGAAAGCTGACAGGTTATTCTCTGCGAGTTCCCACGGGCACGGGAAGTATCGTGGATCTGACGGTGGAAACGGAAAAACCGGTTACGAAAGAAGCAGTGAATGCGGCGATGAAAGAAGCGTCGGAAGGTGCACTGAAGGGTATTTTGGATTATACGGAAGATCCGATCGTTTTGTCGGATATTGTGGGTGACAGTCACAGCAGTATTTTTACTGCGGACTGGACCACGGTGATGAAGGATACCATGCTGAAGGTGTTATCGTGGTATGATAATGAGTGGGGGTA
This sequence comes from Planctomycetia bacterium, assembly GCA_030527015.1. Lineage (GTDB taxonomy): Bacteria > Planctomycetota > Planctomycetia > Pirellulales > Thermoguttaceae > RGIG3701. The sequence goes on along the minus strand of JAUNBR010000004.1, from coordinate 30,646 downwards.
CAGTAATCGGACGGTAAATTTAATTGAGAAATTATCGAAACTCGGTTAATTTTATTGGAATTATGGAGAGAGGGGATGTTTTTCCCTCTCTTTTTTTTGCCGAAGGAAAATGCACAGACAAAATAAAATGAGAGCAAGAATTGTTTCGTTTTTTCCACTTCACCTGTATTTTTGCTTCGCTGAGGATGCCTGCTTTTAGAGCTGAAGCACGATAAAATTTCGTTTCACCGGCATTTTGTTTTGTTTAAAATGCCTCTTTTAAAGCCGCATAAAACGGAAATTTAAAGGAGAATCTGTATGGAACCATATAAAGTGGAAATTTAAAGTAAAGCCAGTATATTTTTGAGATACTGTGAAATTTTTCTTTTCTGATATTTTTGTTTCACTGGAAAATACGGGCTTTTGGGGCCGTATGAATATGAATGTTAATTAAAAATTGGTATGAAATAAAATCAGATGGTCGAATTTAGTTTTGGGAATAATAATACAAATTATTTTCCACTGCTGTTAATAGATGAGCAGGAAATTTTTTGTATGGGAGTAAAAGCACTTCTGGAAGGGACGGAATTTCGAGTGGTGAATGAATTTCGCTCAGTGCGAAGTGTTCAGGATAATTTAAAAGTTTATCGGCCAAAAGTTTTGCTGATAGGAGTTTCCTATTATCGGCAGCGAGAGGGTTTAGATAAAATTTATATGATCCGCCGTAAATATCCGCGATTACCGATTATTGTGGCGTTACCGACTGAAAATCCGGTGTATGCACAGGATATGTTAGCTTGTGGCGCTACAGGTTATTATTATAAGTCGTCTGCGTCGGGGAAACTTTTGCAGATTTTACGAGATGTATGTTTGGGAAGAGGGAATCATCAAAAGAAAATGGCCATGGTTTATCCGGATATTGGAAAATTAGGCAAATTTTCTTACGAAAAGAAAATTTTGACAGAGCGGGAAAGTGAAGTTCTGTTACTGATTATGCAGGGAATCAAAAATAAGGAAATTTCTCGGCAGATGGGAGTGAGTGTGGAGACGGTAAAGGAATATGTACATAATGTGCTTCGAAAACTTCATGTAAAAAATCGGACGCAGGCGGCAGTGCTTGCGATAAAAATAGGTTTTGGAACCGGCTGATAATTCTCAGGTGGAGATGAGGTCAGAATGGTGGAGTGTATGTTCTGTGTGCGATAATTTTTTCTTGTATTTTCTGAAATTTACGTAATACACTCATGGTTTTTTGTATATCGGGAATAATATCATTTCCAGAGAGATCGTCTTTCTCTTGACAAAAAAATAAAAAGTAATAGAATGTGGAAATTATTTTATTCTTGAGATATGAAGAATTTTCGTTTTCCCACGTGTTATACCTAAACCACTCAAAAAATGTTTATTTTCCAAAATTTTTGGATGCATGAGATGCCTGCTTTTGGGGATGTGCAAAATATAAATGAAAGTGGTGCTGGTATAATGAAATGCAGACGGAAAGATCTGTACAGAATAAAAATTTTAAGGTGGAAGAATAAGTACATTCTGATGTGCCGTAAAATGAAATGGTTTTCTGTATTTTGTGCTGCATGTGAGTTTTCATTTAAAATTGGGGTGGTGTGCTGAGATAAAGTGGTGGGATTTTGATTTAGCATGAAAAGCGGGGGAGAGGAATTATTGTATCTTGAGAGTAAGCCTGTCATTTTCGTTGTGAGGGAATCTGGCGGAAGAATTAAGGTCCCGAAGGAAGGGAATATTTTTCGAATTTTTATCCATTTTTCTCCTTTTTGAAAGGAGCCTATATAATGTCAGTAATAGTGCAAAAATTTGGTGGGACGAGTGTGGCGGACAGCAAAAAGATTTTGGCCGCGGCGCGAAAGGCGATTCGTGCGTATAATGAGGGACATCAGGTCGTGATGGTGGTGAGTGCCATGGGCAAGAATACAGATAAATTGATTGCGCTGGCGAAGGAAATTACGAAGGATCCGCCTTCCCGGGAGATGGATATGCTTTTATCCACGGGGGAACAGGTAAGCGTGGCTCTGATGGCCATGGCCATTCAGCAGTTTGGGTATAAGGCGGTCAGTATGACGGGGGCGCAGATTGGCATTAAAACGGATGATGCGCACACGAAAGCGAGGATTAAGTCGATTTCCACGGACCGGATGCGGGCAGCGCTGGATGATGGAAATATCGTGATCGCGGCGGGATTTCAGGGAGTGGATGATGATTTTAATATCACGACACTTGGCCGTGGCGGAAGTGATACGACTGCTGTGGCCCTGGCGGCGGTGCTGAATGCGGAGTCGTGTGAGATTTATACAGATGTGGACGGTGTGTATACCACGGATCCGCGAATTGTGCCCGAGGCGCGGCGAGTGAAGCAGATTAGTTATGATGAGATGCTGGAGATGGCGAGTCTTGGTGCGGGGGTGATGCACAGCAGGTCGATTGAGTTCGCGAAGAATTTTAATGTGCCGGTGCATGTGCGTGCCAGTTATAGTGATGAACCAGGAACGATGATTGTGTCGGCGCCTGAGTCGGAGTCACGTGCAGTCTGCGGAGCGGCGATCGTAAAAGATGAAGTGCGATTAACGGTGCGTGGTGTTCCGGATCGGCCAGGATCGGCGCAGATGATTTTTCAGGCGATCGCGGCCAGGAGAATCGTGATGGATATGATCGTTCAGAATATTGGGACGGAGGGGAAGGCGGAAATTTCGTTTACGATTCCTAAAATAGAGCTGTCGGCCACGCTTAAAGCGCTGGAAGAGGTGAAGCGTGGCAGTAATGAGGCATATGAAACGCTGAGTTATGATGATCATTTGTCGAAGATTTCCATCGTCGGACATGGAATGGTTCATCAGGTGGGTGTGGCGGAAAAAATGTTTTTGGCTCTGGGAGAGAAAAATATTAACATTCAGATGATCTCGACAAGTACGATTAAAATTTCTGTTCTTGTGGATCAAGATGTGGCACAGGAAGCACTGCGCACGATTCATGCGGCTTTTGAGCTGGAGAAAGTGCCGGAGGATATGGCGCAAGAATTGCGTCTTGCGGAAACGACAGATGAGCAGAAAATACATATGATTCATCGTCTGCAGCAGCTGGAGGAATTATTAATCGATAAAGTGGAGCTGGATGAAAATCAGGCGCGGATTACTTTACCTGAGGTGCCGAATACTCCTGGAATGTCGGCAAAAATTTTCCGGCGAATTATGGAAGAAAACGTGGTGGTGGATATGATTGTCCAGAGTCAGGGAGAGGGATTACAGACGAAGCTGAGTTTTACCGTGCCGTGTGAAAGTGTGGAGAAAGCGTATCATGTCGCGTCATGTGTCGCGAGAGAATTTCAGATTCCGGAGCCGAAGATGTCTCCGGCTGTGGCGAAGATTTCTCTTAGCGGGACGGGAATGCGCAGTCACACGACGGTCGCGTCTCGGATGCTGAAACGCCTGGCTGAAGCGCAAATAAATATCGAGATGATTAATACGTCGGAGGTGTGTTTTAGCGTGGTCGTCGCGGCGGAAAAGGGTAAAGAGGCCATGGCTATTCTTCAGGAAGAATTTAAGCATTCGCTGGAATAATGGTGTAATAAGAAGGAATCCTTTTCTTGGATATTTTGGGATAATATACCCGATACACTTTAAAATACCGCTTCCTCGGCATTTAGCTTCACTGAAAATGCCTGCTTTCAGAGCTGCACAAAATGGAAATTTAAAGTGGAACCAGTATAAATTTGGCGTTTCCTGTATTTTATGATACATGAAACGCCTCCTTTTGTGGCCGCACGAAACTTAATTTGACTGAGGAGCCGAGTTATACAGATTCCCCTTTAATTTCCGTTTTCTGCTGTTCTGAAAGCAGGTATTTTTAGTGAATCAAAAAGTCCGACTGTCTGTCGGTGGACAGAGGAAGCGGAAATTTAGAGTGCATCGGGTATAAAAATGAATCTGAGATGAAAATGAATCTGAGA
>JAUNBR010000004.1:21176-26684 GCA_030527015.1 Planctomycetia bacterium | reverse complement strand
AATAAAAAATGAAGCTGGAATAAAAAGTGAAACCGAGATAATGTGTCGGGTGTAAAACGGGAGGATTTATTTTGAGAGGTATTCCGAGTGGAATTTTTGGAAAAATTTGCGGGGCGGTTCCGTTAACGACACAGGGGAAGCTGGCTAAATGGGCACAGTATTTACCGATAATTGAGTCTTATGAACCCAGATTAAAGCAGTTAGATGATACGCAGATTCGGAAGGAAGGGCTTTCTTTGCGTTATCGGGCGCGCAGCGGAGAACCGTTAGTGCGGTTACTTCCAGAGGCTTTTGCGCTGGTGCGGGAGGCGGCGCGTCGGACGCTGGGGATGCGGCATTATGATGTTCAGTTATTGGGAGGAATCGCGATTTTTCATCGGTCGATTGTGGAGATGCAGACGGGGGAGGGGAAAACGCTGACGGCCACGGCTCCGATGTTTTTGTATTCTCTTTCGGGCAGAGGAACACAGCTGGCGACGGTAAATGATTATTTGGCGAAGCGTGATGCGGACTGGATGGGGCCAATTTATCGTGCGGTGGGAATGTCGGTGGGCGTTATTCAGACGCAGCAGCAGACGGGGGAGCGCGCGAAAGCGTATGCCTGTGATATTACGTATGGAACGGCTAAAGAATTTGGTTTTGACTTTCTGCGTGACCGACTTTTATTACGCAGGATCCGGGAAGGGCAAAATGATTTAATCGGTTCCATGCTGGAAAATCGTAATGCCACGGGAGATAAACCGGTTCAGAGGGATCCGTATTTTGCGCTGGTGGATGAGGCGGACAGTATTTTAATTGATGAGGCACGGACACCGTTAATTATTAGTGCGGTTCCCACGGAGGCGGAAAAAATTGAGGTGGCGACGTACCGCTGGTGTGCGAGTATGACGCAGGAATTCGTCGAGGATAAAGATTATGAATTCGATGATGATAAAAAATCAGTTGAGCTGACCAGAGAGGGGCGTGCGAAGGTTCGGGCCCTGGAGAAACCGGCCGATTTAGACACGGTGGGAATGTTTAATCTTTATACGTTTATTGAGCGTGCGATAAAGGTGCAGCGGGAATTTAATCGTGATCGGCAGTATGTCGTGCGAGATGGAGAAATCGTAATTGTGGATGAATTTACGGGGCGGCTTTCGGAAGGGCGAAAGTGGCGAGATGGAATTCATCAGGCACTGGAGGCGAAAGAAGGTCTGGAGGTTACGGTGGCCACGGGTCAGGCGGCACGGGTTACGGTTCAAGATTTCTTTCTTCGGTATGAGAATCTTGCGGGTATGACGGGTACGGCGGCGGCCAGTGCACGTGAAATGAAGAAAATTTATCGGTGTAATTTTATTCCTGTTCCGACGAATAAACCGCCGCGGCGAAAACGGATGCCCACGGAAGTGTATGGAACCAGTGATGAAAAGTACCGTGCGATCGTCGCGGAAATTGTGGATATTCATGCGCAGGGACGCCCGATTTTAATAGGAACTCGCTCGATCGATAAATCGCTGATTTTAGCCCATCTTTTGGATGAGAAAGGAATCGAGTATCAGATTTTGAATGCGTATCATGTGGAGGAAGAGGCTTCGATCGTGGAGCGCGCGGGACAGTATGGTCGTGTGACGGTTTCGACGAATATGGCGGGACGTGGTACGGATATTCGTCTGGGTGAGGGAGTGGAAGATCTGGGAGGTTTATTTGTCATCTGTACGGAGATGCATGAATCGGCGAGAATTGATCGGCAGCTGATCGGGCGCTGTGGTCGGCAGGGTGATCCGGGATCATATCGGCAGTATCTTTCTCTGGACGACGAACTGATTTTATCGGGATATGGCCCGAAAGCTCAGAAAAAATATGTGGAAATGGGGAAACGGTCTCCTCTGAAACGTTTTGATGGTCTGGAAAAGTTTTTTAAACGCTGTCAGAGAAAAGTTGAGCGAAAACATTTCCGGCAGCGAAAAGCGCTGATGTATTTTGAAAAGCAGCGTAAAAAAATGCAGAGGGAAATGGGGCAGGACCCGTATCTGGATTCTACGAATTAAAGTTAAAGTTTATGGGGGGATGGAGTCGGAGGGAATGCGTGTGGCAGTTCAAAAAAGTGAATATGGTGGTTCCTTTTACTGTTTTTGCCTCCTTAAATTTTGTAGGTGCAGCTCTGTATCCGATGCACTATGAATTTTCACTTCTTCGGTATTTATGCCCGATACACTATAAAATTTCGCTTCACCGGCATTTTGCTTCGCTGAAAATACCTGCTTTCAGAGCCGCACAAAACTGAAATTTAAAGTAGAACCAGTATATATCTGATACACTATAAAATTTCGCTTCACCGGGCATTTAGTTTCGCTGAAAATGCTGGCTTTAAGAATCGCCTAAAACGGAAATTAAAAATGGAAACCGTATAAAATGAAAATTTAAAGCAGGACCGGTAAGTATCATGAAATGTGGGGGCGGAATGAAATTTCATGATGTGTCGGGTAATAAAACGTTTTTCTTTTAATCGAAATAAAAAGGAATGTGAAAGTGGTGCGTAATTACCCGATGCATGATAAAATTCCGCCGCTTCCCAGGCATATTTTTATACCCGATACACTATAAAATTCCGCTTCTCCGGCATTTAGCTTCGCTGAAAATGCCTGCAGTCAGAGCCGCACAAAACGGAAATTAAAAATGGAACCAGTATATTCTGCCGAAAATACTGGCTTTAAGAACCGCACAAAACGGGAATTTAAAATGGAAACAGTATAAAGAACGTGAAAACATACCGTCCGTGGTCAAGACGATTTTCGCAAGACACGTTTCGAATCTCTTTTTTCTATTTCTGCGATCTGAATGACGCCATGCTCGATTTTTACCGTCAGGATTAACTGCCCGAAAAAATCATGTTTTTGTACCAGGTGCAGTTCGTTCTGGAGTATCGAGAGTATCTGATGATAATAGTCTTCGTGAGGTTTTTGCATGGTTTTTTTGATGTTATAAATGAAATAAAGTGTCCGTCATACGAATGATATTTTGTTATTCTTGTGTGTTATACTCTGCTATTTTAAATTTTCGTTTTGCGCAGCTCTGGAAGCAGGCATTTTGTTTTCTTTCCAGCAGATACTGGGCTGAAAGTGACGGCTTCTTTGGCTGTGTAAAACGGAAAGTTATACAGATTCAGGAAGGTTTCCGCCTGAAGAGGAATGATCCTGCAGGTTCTCTGTGGTTTTTGACGTATTTTGTGGTGTGAGATTTTCCTGGCGCAATTTTTGAATTTCTTCGTAAATTTCACGAATCATGGGAAGATATTTATCAAAAATTTCTCGCAGTTTCCATAAGTTTTCCAGCCAGATCCAGAGGTTTTTTAATTGAGTTATCATGTGTTTCTCCTTTTAATAAAAAATTGTGAAGGTGCCGATTTATTGGATATGCGGACACTACATAATCTCCATGTATGCGGTCATGAAAAGCACAGTGATTTCATGTGCAGGGACAGAGGATGTGAAAATTTATGGAGTTTATATCCGATATATTTCTGCTTCCACGGCATTTTTGTGTTACTGAAAATGCCTGCTTTCGTAACTGTAAAAAATGAAATTTAAAGGTGTATTCAGGTATATGTAGAACCATGAAATTTTTTGGTTTTTTGTAAAATATACTATAACCCCTGAAATATGTTTTCGCAAGCTGTCAGACAGGAGGCTCATGCCATATATGAGAAACTGGTATAAAAAAACAGAATGAATGTCAGAAATCGAGAGAAGAAATGAGAAATTTTATATCGGATACACGATAAAAAGAGGTTTTTATTTTTGCTTTTCTGCAGACGGGGTTAAAATGTCTGCGTTTCAGAGCGGAGTAAAACCAAAAACCAAAATTACTGGTTCCACTTTAAATTTCAGTTTTTTGTAGCTCTGAAAGCTGGTATTTTCAGCGAAAGAAAATGCTGAGAAATCGGAATTTTATAGTGTATCGGATATAAAAATGGACGCGCATGAAAGAAAATTTTTTATCGTTTTAAAAAGAAAAAATAGAAAGTGAACTTTATCGCATATCAGAAATATATTTATGCGTCAGTTATTAATCCCCGTAATTGGGCCAGAGCGCGCACCCAGATTTTTTGAACGCTGTCCACGGTACGCTCCATTTTTTCCGCAATTTGTGGGAAAGTAAAATTTTCCAGATGGCGTAACTGAAGTACTTCACGATAATGAGGCGGTAACTGTTCCAGCGCATTTAAAAGTTGTGCTTCCGCCTCCTTTCTCTGAATTTTCATACTGGGAGTACTGGTGGAACAGATCAGATGATCCCAGAAAACAGAAGACTGGTCCACACGCGTATGAAGATTCTGCTCCAGGCGTACGTCTCGTCGCTGGGTGCCGAAATAATGGCGTGTGGCACCTGCGATTTTCGTTACTAGAATTTGGCGTAACCAGGCGGTGAACTGCCCTTCCTGCTCACCGCGAAATTTTGGAAAAGCCTGAAAGGCTTCAAGACACGTTTCCTGTACGATATCCGTGGGGTCTATTTTCCCAGAAAGACGACTGTCGAGCTGCATTTTTGCCAAAAAAGTGAGGTAATTTCTATAATTTTCCAGCAAAAAACCCAGTGCTTCAGAGTTACCGGCACGTGCCTGAAGAAGGAGATTCTGTGTGGATGCGCTGGAATCGGTGCTCATGAAATCTAAAAAACGGGTAAAAAAGTGTGTGATTCTCGAGATAAATTAAATTTTATTTCTTGCAAGAAATATCCGAAAACTGTCCGGCTTTACTTTAAATTTCAGTTTTATGGCGTACGATATGTGTTATTTATGTTTCGAAAATGCCAGAAAAAAAGAAGTTTTATATCTGATTTACTATAAAAATCCGTTTTTCCGGTATTTTGCTTCGCTAAAAATATCTAGCTTTCAGAGCCGCACAAAACGGAAATTTAAAGGCGAAGCAGAGTATATAATGCGTCGAATGAGATAATCTATTATATCTTTTTTTCGAATAAAAAAAATAAGGAAAAGGAGAATAACGGATAAATAAAGATAAAATTTTTAAAATTTCGTTAAAAAAACTGATTCCACGATAAATTTTGTTTTCCGGAGCGAAATATGGCCTGAAGTACTATAAATTTCCGTCTTCACGGCATTTTCATTTCGCTGAACATGCCTGTTTCAGAACCACACAAAACGGAAATTTAAACGAGAACCAGTATAACCGTATGGAGAAACATAAATTTAATTGTGGAATCAGATAAAATTATTATGAATTACAAAAAATTACTCTTGAGGCGGTGCTTTTTTCGGAGAATCGCCGGGATGTTTGGGGCCATTATTTCCTGGCGGAGGCCCCTGGGGACGCTCACCGGGCTTAAATTCAGGCCGTTCACCATCTGTCGGCGGAGGACCAGGCGGAAATTTACCGGGTTTAAACTCAGGACATTTACCATCCATCGGAGGAGGTACTGGCCGTTCACCGGGCTTAAATTCAGGACGTTCACCGTCTGTCGGCGGAGGACCAGGCGGAAATTTACCGGGTTTAAACTCAGGACATTTAC
>JAUNBR010000004.1:0-21076 GCA_030527015.1 Planctomycetia bacterium | reverse complement strand
CATCCATCGGAGGAGGTGTCGGATGCTCACCGGGCTTAAATTCCGGCCGTTCACCATCAGCAGGTGGAGGTGGAGGAACCTGTTTTTCAGATAACGGTGGCGGTTCCGGAGCATCCTTGGGTGCATCTGCCAGACTGTATGTGGCTCCGCCCGTGATAAATGCGGTCACCAAGAACATGGAAACCAGAGAGGTTTTGCGTTTCATAAGACATATCTCCTTATTATTAAAAACGCGAATATATCTTGCATTCACACTGAATGCGTTCATATACTTAAAGACGTAATTTTAGAGAAAAAACGCCATAAAATGAGATGTTTTTTTATTTTGAAAAAATGTAAAATAATAGAAGAATGTCATTTTATGTTATCACGGAATTATGTACTTCAGATAACCGTGAAATGCAGGAAGGGTAAAATTTTATTGTGTTAAGTATCAGAAGAAATTTATACCTGAGACACACGATTATCCTGATTTTCATTTAAATTTCCGTTTTGTGTGGCTCTGAAGCAGATGCATTTTTAGCGGAGCAAAAAATACCGGAGAAGTGGAATTTTATAGTGTATCGGGTATAAATTCATTCGCTGGGATTTAGTACTTCTTCCCAGCGGCGGCTGGTCTGAAAATATATCAGTTTTTGTGTCCGTAAAGAATGGAAAAAAATGAATCAGAAAAGAGAGAAGCTGTGTACATAAGTTTCAGTAAGAAAATCGTTAATCAGAAAATGAAAAACTTATTTTTGTGGCAGAGAGTTTAATGGAGTCACAGTTTTCCAGTTATTATTTTTTTCTTCTGAAGTACCAGAGAAATGAAAGTCTGTGTTCATTTTTTGAAGTGGGGGTGTTTCTGTATTTTGAGTCTCAGACGGATGATTTCCAAAATAAATCGCGATTTTTTGTTTTTTTCTCTGCTGATAATCGTCTTCCTCATTTACTGCCGGCGCGATTTCCTGAATAAAAGGTCCTTCCAGTGTGTGTACCCAGGTATTACTTTTACAGAGTGTGTCCTCTGGAAGGTGTTTTTTTTCGGATGTAGAGGGTGGTGTATTCACACGAGGATATTCCTGAAAACCATTTCGTGGAATTAAAATGCCAGAATTTCTTCCAGGTATAATTTTAGAATATGGAAAACGCTGGCTGTAACTCGTACCGAGAATACCTCCAGGTACGTTTTTTTGTGCAGGTACGGCAGGCGAGACAGTATCTTTTTTGGGGAGTGTGACCGCAGAGGATATGCGGGGAGAAACCGGGATCCACTGTAATTGGCCAGAATATTTTGGATGTGGTAATTCATTACATTCGGAAAGATTTTGTGTATTACTGACGGTATCTTCTGGTGTATAACGAGTAATGTAAGGTTCCGCAGTTTGGCCGCGGGCCACGGAATGAGGAGCGTTTAGGTCATAATCCTGATTTAATGGTAGCGGTGAAACGGGAACCCATCCCCCACGGGAAGTAGAAGAACGGGTGCTGGAAGTCATGTTTTCAGAGGGAGTGACAGAGGGCGGCATATATGAAGTGGGTGCAGAAGGAGGCGGTGGAGAAATGATGACACCTGGATTCTGCTGGCTGGAAACTGGGGGCATACTTAAACGTAAAGAACCAGGAATGACGACATTTCCTTGTGAAGGATCATTATTTCGGACAAAAACTGCTCGGCGCGTGGTCTGTGGTGCAGGAAGCCGGGTTTTCCCCAGAAGAGGATCCTGGTGTGCATGGCTTCCATAATGCTGACAGCCTGTACTGCAGAGTAATATTCCAAAAATTACCCATAATGCGGCGCAATAATAATTTTTGTACCTGGTATTCATGTTTTATAAAATAAATCCCTTTTTTGCGGATTTTGAAGCACACAAAATAAAAAAACATTCCTATAAAACAGTGATACAGCATTTTTTATTTTTTGTCCAGAGCAAAATTTTTGCTTTTTTATACCTGATGCACGATAAAATTTCTGATTTTTCTGGTATTTTTGCTTCGCTGAAAAAGCCTGATTCAGATCCGCACGAAACGGAAAGTTAAAGTAAAACCAGAGTATAAACAGAGTGGTATAAAAAGTGAGAGATACATTCCAAAATATACTGCTTCTCGTTTAAATTTCCGTTTTTTGCTTCGCTGAAAACCGGCATTTTCAGCGGAGCAAAAATACTGAAGAAGCGGAATTTTATAGTGCATCGAGTATAAATTGGGGAATTTTTATATTTTCTTATGAGAATGATTTTTATTTTTCACAGCCATTCCTGCGGTATATAACATCCATACGATTACCAGAACACCTCCGACGAAAGTGCCCAAGAAGAGCCACATGGAGGGAAGTTCCCAGTTAATTTTCATGTGTGTAATGTCGAGGTATCCGTAAAGCTGGAAGATCTGCAGTCCCTGACGTGCCAGAGCATTTCCAGAAAGAGAAATGATCTGTGCGAGGAAAGGTAATAATCCGAAGAAAATATTTTGTGTGCGCGAAAAGGTGCATGTAATTATGGCGGTCAGAACGGGACCACAGGCCGCCAGAGCAGTGATAGGAAACATTTTATCACTAAACATGGTCTGTTTTGCGGCATCCGTCCATGTGGCGAAAACATAATGAGAACCAGCCAAAATAAAGATAATAGAACCAAGAAGCGCGCACCGGGACGCAAATTTTCCTGCCCAGAGACGATATTCATCCGTGATTGGCAGCGGAGAATTCGGCCGGCGGAAAAGATGGACATCCAGAAGCGTCCACCCAGCCACGGTGCCGAAAGCCAGTCCGAACATAATCGCCCACCGCGCCAGAAGGGCAGGGTGAGACAGTGCATGCCCCAGGCCGAGAGTCGCTCCGGCCACTTCATTTCCGGATTCCATCCAGACGTGATGCCACATTTCAGGAGAGGCGGTAAGAGTCAGACCATTTACGAAAATGAAGCCGATAAGAATAAAAGTTAAGGAGGAGAGCCAGCCGATGAAATATTTCCAGCCGGGAATATTTTCCGCATCTTTCTTGATGGCGAACATGTACAGATACACGCCATAATATGCTGGGATGAGCATCCAGATAATGGACAGCCAGCTCCATCCCATAAGAATCGTCGCGGGATAAAAAGCTCGGGGATAAAGTACCTGAATAAACAGCAGGGGAACGATTCCAAAATTTACGCCAAAAGTAATAATGACTGGCATCTGTCGGATAATACGCTGCGCCCATTTTTTCCCCTCAGCGGAACCTTTCCAGCTCAGATAAAGAGCCAGCGGAAGAGCCACCAGCCAGAGGTTCATCATTAACATGTGAAGCACGAAACCGAGGACTTTAAAAAATTCGATAAACCATAATGGCGCGGGAAGCGGAGGAAGATCCGAAACATTTACGGAAGGGATTCCCGATGAAAAAAGTATTTCGAAAGAGGTGAAAGACATATTTTGAAACTCCATTTAAAAAGAAATTTTATATTTTTATACCCGATACACGATAAAATTCCGTTTCTCCGGCATTTAGCTTCGGTGAAAATGCCTGCTTTCAGAGCCGCTCTAAACGAAAATTTAAAATGAAACCAGTATAATGCACTGTGATTTTTAACGCTCCAGCATCTGACGATATATGAAATGCTTACTTTTATAGCCGTACAAAACTTAAATTTAACCTGAAATCAGGTTAAGGAAGAATCGGAATGAAACTAAAGTTATGATAATAATAAAATAAGGTGATTTATATATCCGATACACGATAAATTTCCGCTTCTCCGGCATTTAGCTTCGGTGAAAATGCCTGCTTTCAGAACCGCACAAAACGGAAATTTAAAGTGAAACCAGTATATTTTTTATGGAAAAGGATATTTCGTCGTTACGGATTCCAGATAATCCGCCAATAATTCTGCTTCCTGATCATTTCCGCACCACGGAGGCATGTTATAAATCATGGAATCCAGATTTTTAATGGCATGAAGCTTTTCTGCACGAGTACGCGAGGAGGCTAAAAAAGAAAGTGGAGAATAGCCGGCGGCATCTGCGTGACAGTCATTACAGTGATGCATGAAAACCACGCGCCCCACTTCCAGACGTTTTTCTTGTGGAAGACGTTCTAGAGAAAAGGTTCCATCCGAATTTAACACATCAGGAAACTTACGCTGTATGTACTGTCGGGTCCAAAATCCGCTGTGCAAAATACCGTTTCGCTGAATGTCAGGTACTTTATGTTTTAAAATCTGATTACTTAAAACCAGATCATAAACCACATAAGGCTTTCGTACCGCTTCTCGGACGAATTCTCCACATGCCAGAGCACCCAGCGCCATACAGAACATGGCGATTCCTGCCACCGGGGAAAGCCAGTGAGGCTTCCATATGACCAGAAGAAGCATCAGCAGCAGGAGTCCGCCGGCAGCCGCTCCGATTCCTGTAAAAATAGTAAGCGCGGCGGCCCGGAAAATGGAGAGTTTTGCGGAATCGGGTAACTGACTGTATGTCCAGATAATTCCGGGAATGGCAATTAAAATACCGAAAATGGTAAATTGTCCTGCGCGTTCCACGATGAAACGGCGTAAGCGCACATGTTCTCCTTTAAGCGTTATCGACGCATGAAGAAGAACATATACTCCAGTCAGAACCAGAGCAGCACCTGTTCGCGCCAGTGTCTGTGGTAAAAATTGAGGATTCAGAAATGCCGCAAAAAAATTAGAAGAAGCGGTTTCCCCAGCTGTTATTTTGAGCCATTCTTCCCCAGGATGTAACATAAATCCAGTGATGCCAGTAATAATAATCAGACTGCACAGGGCGGCCAGTGCATAAATCCATCCGATAATCAGATGCTGTTTCCGAGGTAATGTTCCCCAAAGATACAGAAAAAGGAAGGCTGCGACAAGTTCCACTACAAAATAAACCCATTCGGTGGCCCATCCAAAAACAAAAATATTAATTAACATTTCTGTCGCCAGAGGTGAGGCCAGACCGATCGTCCACCAGATTCCAACTCCTGTAATCGCCCCCATGACGACGGTCAGTAAAACAAAAAATTTTGCATGAGAATGAAGATAATTTATATAATCTTCGTTTTTTTCACGATATGCATGTGTCAGTTCCCATGCCAGAAAAAGTCCTCCGCCGACTGCGTAATGGGAAATAATTACATGAATCGTCGCGATCAGGGCAATTAACATGGGAGAAGTAATGACTGGTACATACCACCATAAATAATCCATGATTAAGAGTTCCTTTCTGTAATTTTTATACTCGGTGCACTATAAATTTCTTTTCTCTTATATTTTAGCGTTTACTGGAAATATGGCTTTCAGCGCGATATGAAACGAAAATTTAAAGAGAAACCAGAAGAATAAACTATTTTTGTACTTTTTAAGAAAAAAATTTATACCGTGGGAATCCATTATTTTGATTCTGGATTTTATTTCTGTTTTATACGGTTACGAAAGCAGGATAATTTTCACAAAATATCCTGGTTCCACATTAAATTTCCGTTTCGTACAGCTCTCAGGTGTTTTCCGTGAAGCAAAATGCCGGTGATGCGGAATTTTATAGTGTGTCGGGTATCTAAAATGCCTGTAAAATAATAATTAATAGGTGGTCTGGGATAAAACGTGCATTTTTTAATGCAGAACTAAGTATAATTATACTCGATTTACTATAAATTTCCACTCCCCGGCATTTTTTTCGCGAAAAAAATCGGGCTTTCAGAGCCGCGGAAAACGAAAATTTAAAGTGGAAGCAGCATATGATTTATTTTATAAATTTTTTTATGATAAAAATCAAGAGTTATTCAAGATTTTTTTGATTTCTTGTTTTTTTCTATAAAAAATGATACACTGATTCAGGTGTATACACAGATTCCATTTTATGGTGCATCGGGACCAAAAGTGGTAATGTCATAAATATATATTTCAGGAGATGTAAATTATGAAATATTTTGTAGCTTTTTTTCTGTTTCTGTCATTAAACATTTATCTTGGGCTAAACATTTTGTATGCTCAGCAAAAACCGGAATCTTTTTTGAGGATAATGACATTTAATATAAGAATGAGTTCTGGTGATCAGGGAACGCAGAATTCCTGGCATCATCGTCGGAAATTTGTTGTGGAGCTGATGCAGGAGGGGAAATATGATTTTATTGCGCTTCAGGAAGCGGTAATTTCTTTCAGGGCGTCTTATGATCAGGTAAAATATATAAAAGAGAATCTTCCTGAATATGATGTGCTTTATCGTAGTCGTGAAAAATCCGTTTGGGGCGGTGAGTCCACTCCCATTTTTTATTTACGTGACCGCTGGGAATTAGATGCAGAAGAGCATGGTTTTTTTTGGCATTCTGATACTCCCTTTCAGCCAGGCTCAAAAAGCTGGAATACGGCCTGTCCGCGAATCGTGACTTGGGGACGTTTTTGGGAGAAAACAAAAAATAATGCGGGGCGATTCATCCGTACAGGAAAGTCGGTATACATCCTAAATACGCATCTGGATCATGTCAGCGCAGAAGCCAGAGCAAAAAGTGTGGTGCAGATCATGGAATTTTTGGCGAAACGAAAAGGGGCAGGTGTTCCCGTTTTTGTTATGGGAGATTTTAATGCTGGCGAAAATAGCCTTCCGGTCCGTTATTTAAAAGGGGAAAAAGTACAGATTCAGAACGAAGAAAAAACATCACCGATTCCTTTAAAAGATACTTTTCGTGTTTTACATTCTGAGGAAACGGAGGTGGGAACTTTTCATGGATTTCGGAAACCGGGACGTGAAAAAATCGATTATATTTTTGCGCTTCCTGAGACAAAAATTTTTCATGGTGAAATTCTTCGCACACAAAAAAATGGTCAGTATCCCTCTGACCATTTTCCTGTTACGGCGGAATGTGTACTTCCCTAATTATTTTTTCGATTTAACCCAGGTTTATACTGGGCGCACGAAAAAACACCGATTTTCCTGTATTTTTTGTTTTCTGAACTCCATATTTCGTGACTATTTAAATTTAATTTGTGACCTTCTATATACCTGTTTCTTTTTTAATTCCCGTTTTGTAAGGCTCTTAAAGCAGGCATTTTCAGCGAAGCAAAAATACCGGAGAAACGGAATTTTGTCGTGCATCGGGTATAAATTTAAATGGGACGGATAAAAAGTGAAATACAGGAAATCGGAGAAGTTTACGGTTCAATTAAAATCACTTCATCTTTAATATTTAATAATACGGGCTCTTCAAAAATCAGGAAAGGCGTAATCTCTTTTTCATATTTTTTCACCAGATCAAAATATTCATTACTGAACTGACGAACTTTTCGCGGAACGATTTTTTGCTGAGTTTCTGTCAGAGTGGTATCATTCCACTGGTTATTTTTAAAGAAAAATGCTCTGTTTTCGATAACCCTCACATTTTGTTTTACGCTGAGCTGCTCTTTTCGCGAAAGATCTGCCACGATGTTCGTTTTATCCTGTACCGCGGGGCCAGAAGCCTGGGCAGAAGCGCGTATTCCACCATAATTTCGGTCAAAATTTGTTCTTCCAATTTTAGATGGACGGTATTTTTCTGTAATCGGCTGCGCACTTTCCTGCTGGGAGATCGTGTCCGCTGCGATAACTCCCTGTAAGGAAACTTCCATCTCTTTCGTATCCGCCATGCTTCCTGCATCCATGATATTCGACGCATTCTGCATTTTTCCTTTTACTGCCCGTAACTGAACACCCACTTCACCAGAAGTATTCATGCCGAGAGCTTCCACACGCTGTCCCAGGCGAGAAAAATTCGCTGTCTGGTCCGTTAAAGAGGCATTTTCGTCTGCCAGGAATGAGGTATAAGGCGTTAAAATCCCATGTTTTATGGAAAGTTGCAGCAGCTCGTCTAGAATTTCTTGATTCTTTCCATTCAGATCCAGTTCGTCGATCAGCTCTCCGATACGCCGGATGGCCCACATTTTTTCCGCAAAAGAAAATCGAGAATCCAGAGATTCCGCAGTAAATTCCAGAGGGTAAGAAAATTCTTGAGTAACTCCGTCCGCTATTTTTCCGGAAATTTTTAATGTGCCTTTTCCTGGATATTTATATCTCCCAGAAATGATAAGCTGATCTTCGGCAAAAATGTCGAAACCACTGGCCGGATATACACGATTTACCAGAGGGGTATCATTTTTTGTAGTCTGTGAGTTTTCTTCAGGTGAGAAAACCAGCTGGACGTCTGTCATAACAGGAGCGGAAAGTTTTTCATAAAGCCGACTGATACGCTCTTCGATATTTTCATTCGGCTGAACATATTCACTTTGGCCAGAACTTTTTCGCACTAATTTATCCAGAAGGCGACTGTTCAGATCATAACCCACTCCGAAAGCAAAAATGCGTGCTTTTATCGTATTCGCCTGATGTGCGTTCTCCGTAATTTTTATCTCATTACATTCTCCCACGGTGGGGCATCCGTCTGTAAGAAAGAAAATATATTTAGGATTTTTATCGTTACTTTTTGCTAAAATTTCCAGAGTTTTGGTCAGAGCCGTATTAATATTCGTTCCTCCACCGGAGTAAATGCCTTCTGTAAAAACCAGACCTTCACGGCGTGTTTCGTCGGTGAATATCTGCATCTCCTCCTTAAAAAGCTGAATCGTGCTGTTATAAACCATGATGTTAAATGTGTCCCCGGCCCGAAGATTATTAAGGACAAATTTTAATGCTTCCTTGGCCTGTTTTATTTTTTTACCACTCATACTGCCGGAATTATCCATGACAAAAAAGACAGTTTTAGGGAGCGGTTTTTCTTCAGTTTTCTTTATGGCAGGACTGGCCAGTAAAAGAAAATACCCTTCCTCCTCTGTTTTAGGGCGGTAACTAATCATTTTGGTACTCAGTTTTTCCGTTCCCACATCATAAAGTAAGCGGAAATCTGAGGAGGGAATACAGTGACTGGCTTCCCAGGAGATTTTTGCCGATTTTTCACTCGGTTTTTCGATTTTTATTTCTTGGGTCGGACTATATACATTTCGGATGGGATCAGTACTTTCGATCAGAACGTTAACCATGATTTTTTCCACAGGTTTTGTGGTATATTTTGCAGTACTTAATGGAAAGAGAAAATCTGTCAGACCGCCGGAAAGCCGGCATAACTGAGTGTATTTTAGCGTGACGGTACGTGTCGCCCCGGCGGGAACAGGAAATACACTGGTGCGGAACATGCCCGTGCCGATCCATTCCAGCAGAGCGGGATCTTTATTTTTTCGGACGATTTCCTCATACATGGAACGTGCCTTTTCGGCAGGCATAAGCGCTGCGGGAAACTCTTTCCCGTCCACCATCAGCGTTAATTGATCGATCGCCCCTTCATATGGCAGCGGAAATACAAAAGAAACTTCCATCTGCGTGGAACCCGTATTCACAAAAGACTGAGAAACCTGAACCTCTGCGATCTGATCCACAAGTTTTGCCTGTACATCTATTTTACTGATTTTATATTCCAGGGTGCGTGGAGATACCGGCGGCTGAGGTGGAAATGGATGTGGCGGAGTGATTATTATAGGCCGTGGCATCCGTAATGCTTCCACTTTCATGGAGACTTCACTCTGAATCAGCATTCCTTGTGCCTGTATAAATTTTGGAATGCCGATTTCAAACAAAAATGATATGAAAAATAATAAAAATAGGTAACGTTTCATGTAAATGTCTCCCATACTGGTTCCACTTTAAATTTCCGTTTTGTGCAGCTCTTTAAGCAGGTATTTTCAGTGAAGCAAAATACCGAAGATGCGGAAATTTATAGTATATCGGGTATAAATTACTAAATTTTCGTGTTCTGAAATTACTGTACGACGATTATATGCTGGTTCCATTTTAAATTTCCGTTTTATGCGGCTCTAAAAGCAGGCATTTTCAGCGAAGCAAAATGCCGGGGAAGCGAAAATTTATAGTGTATCGGGTATATATTATTTCATTTTTATTTTCTTGCGTTTTATATCTGATGTACGATAAATTTTCACTTTCCTGATCCGCCGACTTTACTTTTTGCTGAAAATGTATGTTTCGGAACCGCATGAAACGAAAATTGAAAGTAAAACCAGAGGATAAAAATGTTCATACAAAGAACTTTTCTGACATTTTTCCGCTGAAAATGCCCGTGTCTGTGGCCATATTTCGTCTGATGATATTTTTTAGTCGTAAAGAATGCTAAAAAGTTCCTAAAAAAATGAAATTTTTAGAAAATATGCCAGATTTATACCCGATATACGATAAATTTTCGCTTTCTCTGTCTGCTCAGACAGGAAGGGCGGCTTTTTGCTTCCCTGCCAGAGCAGGCTGAGGTGAAAATGCATGCTTTCAGAGCAGTACAAAACGAAAATTTAAGGCGGAACTGGGATATTCCGAAATATCCCCGTTTTTTTACGAGACAGATCGTTTAGAGCGTTTTTAAGGTTTCGGTCGCTTCCCGCACTAAATTTTGTGGAGAATTTTCATCATTAATGATACGTACTAAGATTTCTCGGACAGACTGACGGGATTCGTCGGGTGGATTTTTTAAAGCACGCAGCGCGGCGATTTTTACCATATTCGTTTCTTCAGGATGATTCAGGATATTTAGAAAAAACTCCCATTCAGAATCTGCGGTCACGGTGGCCAGAATGGAAATCATGCGCATACGAATCATGGGATCCTTCTGTGTTTCTAAAGCAGTTTTTACAGAAGTTAACGCGTCGGTACCCAGGGCACATAAGGCTTCCACACATGCACGTGAAGTATCAGAATCTTTAGAGGAAAGGCGCGCTGTGAGCATTTTTGCGAAAGTGGCTCGTTTTTCATTTAGCAGAGGAGCGATTTCTTGGATCACGTGTACGGATTCATAAATTTCGTAAGATTTTCGAGACTGTATCATTTTCAGAAGCGTTTCCAGTGCATGATCATTTTTCGCGATTTTCCATAAAGCTGCTGCGGCCTGCGCACGTGTAGGAGGGTCTTCGTGTGTCAATAATTTTTCTAAAGCAGGAATAACACGGTCATCAGCCATGGCCTGTGCATTAAAATTCCCTAAAGCCCAGGCTGCGTTTCGTAAAATGGCACGGTAAGGAGATTCCAGCTCGGCGACTAAAACGGGAATGGCGGTAACATCTTGGATCTGTCCCAGAGAACGTAAAGTGGCTGCGCGTACATAATCGTCCTGTCCCATATCCACCTGTGCGCGAGAAATGAGCGTATTTACGGCAGATTTTGCGTCCTGCCCATACTGTCCTAAAGCGTATGCTGCATACCACTGCAGCTGCAGGTCTGGCCGTGCCTGCGTTTCAGATAAAGAGGCTTTTAGAATTTCCTCCCACTGCGTGACACTTTTTTTTTGCCAGCTTAAAACGGAATGTTCTGGTGAATTATTTTGGCCATACAGAAATGAAGTTTCTCTGAAAATAAAAAGAGAAATAACTGAAAATAAAAAAAAGAAACTCTGAAAGACAGTCTTTTTTGAAATCATAATGAAACCTTTAGGAAAAAGGATATTATACCTGATACACTATAAAATTTCGCTTTCTCGGCATCTTGATTCGCTGAAAATGCGTGCTTTAAGAGCAGCACAAAACGGAAATTTAAAGTGGAATCAGTAATACATCTGACTCACAATTTTTGGGGTCCTGTATCCGCTGACAGGCAGGCGTTTCGTGATTATATGAAATGCTGTACCTTTTATGGCTGCGGAAAACTAAAATTGAAAGTGAAGCCAGGGTTATAAGATGGAGTTACCTCGGACTAAAACACATGGCAGACGGTTTCTGGGTAAAAGTTAGTTCTTACGGCGAGATTTTGCGTTCGGCGCGGAATCTTCTGCGGCTGGATCCGTGCGAATTAAATCTATTTTTTGTCCGTCCAGCTCCATATAAATACGGTACTGGACATCACATTCCGAAATCTGCTGAGAAATATTATATACCCACATTTTAAACATGGCGGCGGATTTTTGTGGGCTTCTCTCTTTATGATTCGCAGCTTTCTGAAGTTTTTTAATGTCTAGTTCGTATCTTGCGTCAGACGCCATTCGAAACGCACTGGCCAGGTCTTTTATCGTTACTGCCCGGGAATTAAATGAAATATTTCGCATAAGTTTATTCCCAGATAGGGACAGGTTTAATAAAAGATGAAAGACATCATTTTCGTTACTCGCTTCGTCCGTATATGCGAAAGAAATAGGTAATGGTTTTTTTGATGAAATTTCATTAAGGCATGTCGGAGGTGGTAAGTGGAGAAACTTATCCTTTTTGGGATCCATCTGGCCTACGCGCGTTATCTCTACGAAAAGAATGGAATCAGAAGGAAATGGATACTCTGGAATATACGGTTTTTGTGTGGATTTTCCAGCGTTCATGATGTTAAATGAAATCGTCGGTAACGTAATGGGAGTTCGGAGCGCGGTATAATGAGATTTCTCGTTACATTCTAATTTTAAAAGGCAGTTTCGTAATGGATTCTTCTGTTTTGCGTCCCCCTCCATCCACTGAAAGTTCAGCGTGTTTCCGTCACGTTTTATCGTGGCGATATGCTGGACGGAGTTCGATTTTCCAGGGAGAGAAATTTCCCATTCTCCATCTTTTTCTGTGAATGTATAAATATTTTGAGTGCCTTTCTTACCAGAAGATGCTGCGGAGGGGAATGCCGTTTCGGTACCGAGAAGTGAAATGGAGAGAGGCTCTTCTCCTGAATCCACCGTTCCTAAAGAAAATGGATCGGAAGTGTCCGCTTCAGGTAAGTCGATTTCTGCTGGAAATGAAGAGAATGGATTACTCGCCGCTTTTTTTACAGGTTTTGGAGGATCTTTCTTCACGGCAGCAGGGGCCGTTTCTTTTTTCTCTGTTTCAGGAGTTTTGTCAGTGGATTTTTCAGGAGTCTCTTTAGGAATTTCTTCGGAAATTTTTTCGGTGCCGGACAGTTCTGGAGTCTTCGGAGAGACAGATTCCTCGGCTGCTTTTTCTTCCTCTGGAACTTTCATATCTTGCGTTTCTATTTTAGAAGAATCCTCTTCTGGAGCCGGAGCCGTTTCTTCGTGAACCTCCTCTTTATTTTCCGTTTCTTCTGTGCCCGCCTCTTCCGATTTTTCGGAAATATTTTCTTTTTCAGATTTTTTAGTTTTATCTTTTGAAGGTAATGTAAAAATGCTGTTTAAACTATTATCGGTCTCTTCTTCTTTTTCTTCAGAGGTGTTCGCGTCTTGAGAATCTGTCGTTTCGGCAGAAGTCTGGGGAATATTATTTTGTGCCAGGACATCTGAATCGGTGGAGGTGCTGGAATCTGTCTGACCGGGAATTAAAAAAATAAAGGCGAGAATAATAAGGGAAAGCACCACAAAAATTCCTCCCCCGATAATTGCGTATTTTATACGTGGTGAGCGTATGAAAAGAGAAGATTTTTTGGGAGAGCTTTTTACATTCCCTTCATCTTCTGATGTTTTTTTAATATTCGCTTTCTGAAGGGAATCGGAATCTTTTGAAGATGAAGTTATGGGCACGGCTTTCTTCTTCGTGCTTTTTGTGTTTTGTTTTACGGAAGAGTCTGTCTTTTCGTTTTTCCCCTCCGACGAAAGCACTTTTACCGTGGATGTTTTTTGGGAGATATCTTGAGATGAAAATGACTGAGGTGAATTGGTGTCATTTAGTGGCAGAGCACGCTTTTTCGGAGTACCTTTCGATTTAATTTTTTCGGATTTCTTTGCGCTGACTTCCGTTTTCTTCGTGTCGGCTTTTGCCGGTGTGATTTCCAAAATTTCCAGATCTTCTCCTCTGGAATCTTTTAGAAGAGGCTGCACCGGTGTGGACGTTTCCAGAACTGCGGTGGAGTCTGAGATTCTCTGTGGCTTTTTTTTCTCTTGCGGAATATGAGCATCAGAATGATGAAAAGATTTTGTAATCGTTCCAGAATCCGCTGATTTTTTCAGAGAAACGGGCGTGCGATTTTTTGAGGTGTCGACAGAGCTAAAATGTGGCTTTTCCTCAAAA
Organism: Planctomycetia bacterium; assembly: GCA_030527015.1. Classification (GTDB taxonomy): domain Bacteria; phylum Planctomycetota; class Planctomycetia; order Pirellulales; family Thermoguttaceae; genus RGIG3701. The sequence goes on along the minus strand of JAUNBR010000004.1, from coordinate 7,175 downwards.
CCAGGAAAGCCGGGTAAATGAATTCCCGTATCTGGAGAAGCGCTTCCTTCCGTTTCTTTATCCAAAAAAAGTGAAAGTTCGAAAGTATCTTCTTCGGAATTCTTGGTGCCTTTTTGGAGAGAAGGGGTGCCTGTATTTTTATTTTGACGTGCCCCAGATTTTGAGGAAGAAGAGGAGCTTTCTGTGATGGCTGCGAAAAGTTCCAGATTCAGATGGCTTTCGGAAGTGTCCTCCTGAACTGTCAGCCAGTCGATCAGTACTTGCCGCACCTCATTCGCGGAGACATATCGGTCTTCCGGCTTCCGTGCCATCATCTTTTGACAAATTTCGGACAATTCTTGAGAAATCCGTGGATTTAAAAGGGATGGCGAAACTGGAGTTTCTGTCTGATGTTTTAGAATTCTCTCGGGAATGGACTCCCCAGGGAAGGGAATTCTTCCCGTCAGAAGAAAATAAAAGACGCATCCCAGAGAATAAAGATCGGAACGTGGAGAAACGGAGGAACCGTCATTCGCCACTTCCGGGGCCATATAATCGATCGTCCCCATCAGAAGGCTGTCCGCTTCTGGGTTAAGCTGGGTTACCTGTTCCTTCATCTTCTTCCCGTAAAGTCGGGCCAGACCCATATCCAAAACTTTTATCTGCCCGGCATTATTCAGAATAAGATTAGAGGGTTTTATGTCACAGTGCACCATTCCATATTCATGAGCATGATCCAGAGCACTGGCGATCTGAATAATTAATTTAACAGAAAATTCTTGCTCGGGAATACCATCTTCGCGCACTACCTGTTCCAGATCTCGCCCTTCCACATACTCCATGACGATATAATATCGGCCACCTTCTTTGTCGATACTATAAGCATGGACGATATTTGGGTGATTAAGAGCGGCGATTGCGCGAGCTTCATCCAAAAAACGTTTTTGTGCGACAGGATCACTGACCAGCTCTTTAGAGATTATTTTTAAAGCGACATGCCGATTCATGGTGGTGTGTTCCGCACGGAAAACACGTCCCATTCCTCCGGATCCGAGTAAGTCAATTAATTTATATTTCCCTAAAACGAAAGAGGTCCGCCCCATCATTAATTGGCCAGCCTGCCAGCGTGTAAAATATTTCTTGCGGGTAAGATGTTTTAGCAGGTCTTCTGATTTTGGAAAATTAGAAATCATCCCGCGAACTTCTTCCAGCTGGGAACTATTTAACAGCTGACTTTTTTTTATAACTTTAAGAAGGTACTCTGAATCCGTGATTGCCATCTGACACTCTTTCAAAATTTAGATTCATCGGATGCCCCGGCTAAAACGCATCCGACGAATCATTTTCCGATTATGGTTCTTTAGAATCCTTTAGTGTAATATTTATACTGGTTCCACTTTAAATTTCCGTTTTGTGCGGTTCTGAAAGCAGGCATTTTCAGCGAAGCAAAAAAATGCCGGGGAAGCGGAATTTTATAGTGTATCGGGTATATTATCGTTTTTCCTGAAATTTCCATTTTATGTCTGAGTGACGCTAATATATAAAAATCTGGGGAAAAACAAAATGGAAAAAATCAAAAATTAATTGACGAAATTATTTATACCCGGGCACTGTGATTTTCTGATTCCCTGCCGGCCAGCAGGCAAACATTTTTGCTTTCGCAGAAAATACATGGCTTTTAAAGCCACAAAACGGAAATTTAAAGGAAAATCATATAAGGGCGTGAGATTTTTATATCTCGCGTACGATAATTTGTGTTTTCCAGTTTTTTTTGCTTAGTAAAATATTTGTCCAGGAAGGCCAGCACAAAAATATAACTTAATGTAAAGCCAGTATATTTTCTGGAATTAATATTATCAGAAAAAAACAGGTCTGGAAATATTAATATTAAATTAAACCGAGCACAAAACATATTCATTTTACTGCTTTCGTGATGAAAAGTAAACGGACTTTTTTTGCTTTTTTAGAAATTTTCTAGAATTTTTTGGAAAAACTTTTAAAAAAGTAATTTTTATCTCTGACGTACTATAAAATTTATGTGCTGCGGAGCCGCTGGCAGGTATTCATATTTTGTACGGTATAAAATACCTGCGTCCGGGACGAAAAAAATGAAAATAAAGCGTGGCGTCTGTACGATTATTGTTTTATACGGATTCTCATTTAAATTTCCGTTTTATGTGGTTCATAAAGCCGGCATTTTCCGTGAAACAAAAATATACTGGAGAAGCGGAAATTTATAATATATCGGGCATAAAAGATTTAATGATTTTTGTTGCCGTAACTTGCGGCGCATTTTGGTGTTTCCCAGACACGAACTTCGGTGATCGGGAAGCCCAGCTGCTGGCCTTTATCAAAAATATATTTCGCGATATTTTCTGCCGTGGGATTACATGAGAAAATAACCACCGGTTCTCCCTGTTCCATAAGAATAGGAATTAATGGATCTTCCTGATGTAACAGCGTACGGTGATCTAATTCTTCGTCGATCCACTGTTCCAGAGTGGATCGGATTTCACCAAAATCCAGTAACATTCCCATATGGTTCAGTTTTTCCGCTGACAGGGTAATGCGTACTCTGCCGTTATGGCCATGTAAAAATCGGCATTTTCCCTGGTGTCCCAGTAATCGGTGTCCATAACTAAAATGTAATTGACGTGATATTTTGTACATTTCTTGTCCCGGTTTTCTGTGATTCTGATTTTACTTTAGATTTTCGATTCTCCTTATCTTTACTGGCAGGCCATTATTATATCCGATACGCTATAAATTTTCGCTTCCACGGCATTTTACTTCGCTGAAATTTCTGTTTCCATGACCGCACAAAATTTAAATTGTTGAAAAAATCAGGAAACATGGCATGCGTACGATAAAATTTATGCTGTGAGAAATATTTACAGGCGCAGCACGAAAATTAAGGAAGAATCAAAAATGGAAAATAGAACCACAGTATATGTTATATTTTTCTTTGCGCAACTCCCCAGGAAAAATATCCGAAAATGATCTTGCGCAAAAAATAGAAAATCGTTAATCTTTACTCAGGATTTTCAAAAAAAGCTGGTTTCACTTTAAATTTCCATTTTGTACGGCTCTGAAACAGGCATTTTCAGCGAAACAAAAATTTCGGTGACGCGGAAATTTATCGTGGATCGGGTATAAAACGAATCAATTATATTTAAAAAAGGAATGGAAATGAGACATTCATGGCGAAAAAAAGGAGAGTCGGCTGGAAGAAAAATGCTAATCATTTTTATGATTTCTTTTTGTGCTTCTCCTCTTTTGGCTCAGGTTAATTATTGGGAACAGGGGAATTCTCCAGTTCCTGCATCTTCACGAACGACGGTTGGTGATGTGCTCAATTATCAAAGAACGGTTTCTGTTCCGAATACTAGTGGCGTAAAAAAAACATCTTTTCCGGAAAATTCCGCTTCCATTTCGACGATTCCTGATTCGGTTTCCCGAACTGGCGCGGCTTCCACGGGTAATTCTGCGGTCATTCCCACGGCATATTATCAAAATGTGTCCTCGGGCGTATCTCAGGCAAGTTATCAAGAAAATGTGGGTACGGCCGCCTATTCTCGCGGTACTGCCGTGAGACCGGTTTCTCATGGAGAAAATGCCGTTTCGAGAGATCGTAATGCCATGCTCACGGATAAATCACCTTCCCAGAGAACTTCATCTGCGGGAAACGTTTATGAAAATGCAGGAAAACCACGTGACCTTCAGCCTGTGGAAATGGCATTTCGTGGTGAAAATATGTCACAAAAAGGTTTTGTGGTACCCGAGGAACGTACCTTTCCCGGGATGTTATCAGCGGAGGATGGTCTGCTGGCTTTTAGGGAAATGGTAACCACTTCCGCCGGAAATTTCCAGCAGATTACAATTATTGATCCGAAACAGCGTTCTTTATGTGTATACCATATTAATATAAATACCGGCCAAATTGAGTTGCGCAGTGCACGTGATATTAAATGGGATTTACAATTAAATTATCTGAATTCAAAAAAACCCTTACCTCATGAAATTAAGGGCATTTTGCAGGGAGCGAAAAAATAAAACGTTTTTTCTCTGGCATACTTTTACTCTATACTGGTTCCACTTTAAATTTCCGTTTTATTTTGGGTTCTGAAAACTGTCATTTTCAGCGACAAAAATGCCGGTCGGTCTGTCGGCAGGCAGGGAAAGCGGAAATTTATTGTGCGTGGGATATAAAATGTTGAGAAGGTGAACATTTATAGGCGCGGCGGATAGGTTTAGAAAATTTTCGTAACAAAATGAGTGATTCTTAATTTTAAAAAAGCGTCAAAATTTTGAAAAACTTTTGATTAAAGTTTTGTTTTTTAGTGAAAAAATCGTTAAAACCGGCGAAGTGGGAATATTTTTTACAGAACTTGGGAAAAAAATGTGAAAAATAGTTGACATTTTTGTGTTCTGAGGTCATAATTTATACTGATTCCATTTTATATATTTCTTTTCTGGAAATTTTCGAAAATTTTTTGTCGTGCGAAATTTCTGGAAAGGGGAATTTTATTCTGGGAGGGCAATTTATATTTATTGTCAGCTATTTTTTGCATTTTCATTTTAATAAAGAAGTACGATATACCTGATTCTGCATTTTAATTTTGTTTCGGTGGGATGATTGTGCCGTATTTCACGCATCTGGAAATGAAGTGAGAGCAAAAATAGCCTCCAAGTATAAAATACACAGAAAAAATGAATGTTTAACGTCTTTATAACAATTTTTTATTTTGGGAGAATTCCCTGATATGGCAGGTCAATTTTTAAACGTCGAAGAAGTCGCAAATTTATTGCACTTAACGAACGCCGAGGTGGTACAGCTTTCTAATAGTGGTAAAATTCATGGGTATCGTGATGGTGCCACGTGGAAATATAAACAAGAGGCGATCGAAGAATACCTCAAAAAGCAGCGAGAAGCAGCGAATCGTGAATCTGCGGACGACGATTATGGTTTTGAGTCATATGGAGACAGTGATTTAGATTTAAAAACTCCGTCAGATTCCGATATTATTTTGAATGTGGATGATGACGATGAAATGGAGGACGCGATTCCTGCTCAGAATGTACCTGATCAGAAGGCTGGGAACCAAATTCCCGACGATTCAGGGATTTCTTTGGGATCTTCAGATATAAATCTTACTCTGGATGAGGATGTTACGCTGGATTCCTCCGTGGAATTATCCGATTTTGATGATGGTGATCTGGTTCTTGGAGAGGAAGATGGAGTCGGGCAGGGCAGTAGTCTTTCTTTAGGGGAGGGCAGCGGGATTTCCTTAATGAGTGCGAATGACAGTGGCATTTCTTTAGAGGGAGATGAGGAAGTTTTAGAACTCGGGGATGATGATATTCTTGCCATGAGTTCTGGCGTTTCCGGGTTAAATGCTGCTGAAGATGGTGATTTTGATCTTACCACTTCCGATGATTTTGGAGATGATGACGACGAGGACAGTGGTTCTCAGGTAATCGTCTTGGATGATTCGTCGGATGCCTCAAATTTTGGTGATGGTTTTGATGCAGAAGCAGGTATGTTTTCTGAAGATCTTTCCGGCGGCGGTGATGAAATGGGGGTTCTGGCCCAAAAAAATCAGGTGGTCATTAGTGATGCCGGTTTACCTGAAAAACCTTATACGATCTGGAATATTTTAGGTCTGATCTGCTGTTTTATCGTCCTGACGTTCACGTTATTATTTTCGATTGATCTGATGCGGAATATGTGGAGCTGGGATAAACCGACGCAGCTTAATAGTGCCATGATGGACTGGATTATTGAGTTGTTGGGCGGAAAATAAAAAAGTCTGATCCCTGTCTTTATTTCATGGTTTCACTTTCACGGATCCCTTCCATGACTACAATTTTTGTTTCTCCTGTCTGGCATCTGGCGGGAGAAACAAATTTTAGGTATGTCGGTCATCTTCTGACCACGAGAACGCGGCTTCCAGAAAAGCGAAATTTCGGGAAGAAGTATATCATGTGTTGGGTATAAAAAGCCAAGAATAAATTAATATGAAGATGGGCGTATATACTCTGGTTCCATTAAACTTCCGTTTTATGCATCTCTGAAAGCAGGCATTTTCGCCCTGTCTGCCGACAGTCGGAGAAACAAAAATGCCGGAGACGCGGAAATGTATAGTGTATCGGGTATAAAAGTTCGTATGTAGTTCAGAAAGAGATGGATGGGGAATTACATGCTCTCGTAGCTCAGGTGGATAGAGCGACGGTTTCCTAAACCGTAGGTCGCTGGTTCGAGTCCAGTCGAGAGTACTTTTCAGAAGCCGTTTTGTGATAAATCACAGGACGGTTTTTTATGTATTATGATGATGAAAATTTTACAGTGGATGCGTCTTTTTATACCGGTCAGATACCGAGATTTTATCCTGATGCATTATATACCCGATCCACGATGAATTTCCGTTTCCACGGTATTTTAGTTTCACGGACTGTCGTCAGGCATGGCGAAAAAGCCTGCTTTCAGAGATGCATAAAACGGAAGTTTAAATGAGAAACATTATAAAAGCCGTTTCCATGGTATTTTAGTTTTACGGGCTGTCGTCAGACAGAGAGGAAAAACCTGCTTTCAGAGATGCATAAAACGGAAGTTTAAATGAGAAGCATTATAAAAACCGTTTCCATGGTATTTTAGTTTCACGGACAGTCGTCAGACATGGCGAAAAAGTCTGCTTTCAGAGATGCATAAAACGGAAGTTTAAATGAGAAGCATTATAAAAACCGTTTCCATGGTATTTTAGTTTCACGGACAGTCGTCAGACATGGCGGAAAAGCCTGCTTTCAGAGATGCATAAAACGGAAGTTTAAATGAGAAGCATTATAAAAACCGTTTCCATGGTATTTTAGTTTCACGGACAGTCGTCAGACATGGCGGAAAAGCCTGCTTTCAGAGATGCATAAAACGGAAGTTTAAATGAGAAGCATTATAAAAACCGTTTCCACACGGTATTTTAGTTTCACGGACTGTCGTCAGACAGAGAGGAAAAACCTGCTTTCAGAGATGCATAAAACGGAAAGTTTAAATGAGAAGCATTATAAAAACCGTTTCCACGGTATTTTAGTTTCACGGACTGTCGTCAGGCAGGGCGAAAAAGCCTGCTTTCAGAGATGCAAAAAATGGAAGTTTAAATGAGAAGCATTATAAAAACCGTTTCCACGGTATTTTAGTTTCACGG
>JAUNBR010000058.1 GCA_030527015.1 Planctomycetia bacterium | reverse complement strand
TTTAAACCTGAAAAGTTTTATTCAATAATTGGTCAAAACAAGGAACTTAATTTAAATTTTAATGTATTTAAAACTAATAAAACATTAGTTTTAAATAAGCAAAAAGCAGAAGGTGAAAACTTTATTAAAACTTTATTTCCAAAAGCAATCATTGAAAATATCGTTGAAAAGGAAATAACAAAATATCCTAGCAAACTTTTTTCTTTAGATAGTTTGCAAAATAAGATGTCTAAAGAATTTAAAATGAAACCTACTGATACTCTAAATTTAATACAAAATTTATAAAATATTAAGAAAATTTAAGAAAAATAATGAGAATTTAGATGCGAAAAGCTATTATCAGTGATATTCATGGAAATTTACCCGCGCTGAAACGTGTACTAAAAGATATAGACTCACAGAATATAGACGCCATTTATAACTTGGGAGACATTTTCGGCTGTAAAAATCCAGAGGCAGATGCTGCATGTCTGGATATTTTAATGGACCGTGTCACAGTAAATGTCATGGGAAATAAAGACCTGGAAGTTCTCCTGAACGAACAGACTCTTTTAGGAACAGACGCCGACCGAGAAACCATTTTTCAGACACACCATATTTTACTCGGAACATCTTCACAGCAGAAAAAACGCTGGGATTTTTTAAATTGTATTCCGTATGTATATTTTGAGTCAAATAAAATTATGTATTTTCATGGTTCTCCGCTGGATCCACTGCAGGGACTTCTGGCACGACATGACGTACATGATACAAAACGGATGGATCTCGAATTTTGTATGATCCATTATCTGGGATTTCATGGACACACTCATTCACCGGAAGTCATTTCGTCAGAAAAAGTTTATTTGGAACCGGAAAATAAACTTCATCCGTCCTGGATATTTCCTAAAGCCCCGGAGAAACCGATTAAATATTTTATTGGTGTGGGATCCGTCGGTGATCCTCGTGGATGGGAAACTCATCTGGCATATGCGATTTTAGAGGAAACAGAAGACGCATTTCATCTTCAGTTTAGGCTTTTAGAACCTTTATCTTAAGCATCTCGGTTTTATACCCGGTACACTATAAAATTCCGCTTCCCTGCATTTTTTCTTCACTGAAAATGCCGGTGTTCAGAACCACATGAAACGGAAATTTAAATGAGAACCTGTAAAGCTCACCTGCCGCATCCCAAAAACAAAAATACAGAAATTCCGTAACTCATGGCGTGTCAGACATTAACTCTGAACCGAACTTTCTTACGCCATTTTTATAGCCGTTTTTTTTGATTATTTTAATATTTACTGAACATGAAAAAAGATGCACCATTTCACCGTACAGAAGTTTTACCACGAGAAGAATATGTGGAGCAGGCGTATCTTTTTAAAACACTTCGAGAACGAATGACTTCCACGGCCACACAAGAACTGATGCTCAGTCTTCGGCATGAAATTCTGGCCACGACACAATTACCCATGGCCATGGAGTTTATGTATATGGAATTAAAACATTCCGGGGAAATGACTCCCGCCATGAGGAAAATGACTCATTATTTTACTCCATTTCAGACATATATCATGATGGAAGCGGAGCGTGAAGGCGGAAAATTTGATTTCCAGACCGCTCTGGAAATACTGGAAAAGGAGGCGTCTTGCCGTGCGAACGGAATGAGTCGTCCAGGTATGTTTATGTATCAGCTGGAAGCCGTCAGCAGAAACCGGCTGCGTTATGATATGGCGCTGGCAGCCATGGCCGATGACCCGATTTATAATGACGACTGGCGAGAATGGATTCTTATCGTCCGCCGACAGCTGGGAATCATCGAAATCGCAGATCTGATTTATGTCCGCAGTGAATATTATCGCATCCAGAAAAAAATCACTTTACAGCCACCCGAGAAACCTGTACTTTTTGGAGAGAAAGAAGGAAGAATCGCGCTGGCCACACGAAGAAAAGACCCTGTTTTTTTGTTTTCCGCATTACAGCGACATCTGGATTATCCCACCGTACCCAGACGAAAATCCGAGGAAACGGAAGAGTTTCTTCTTCCTAAATTATTACGTACGGTGGATAAACTGGAAGCCAGGGTTAAACTTCTGGAAGAAGAAATGCGTGGAGGAATCGACATTACAAGATTTTATGTAAAAGAGAAATAACGGTTTTACCAGAAACAATAAATTTTACTCCTTTTACACCCGATACATTATAAATTTCCATTTTCCCGTCCACTTTCCCGTCCACTTTCCCGGCATTTTTCACTGAAAATGCATGTTTTGGATCCACACAAAACGGAAATTTAAATGAAAACCAGCATAACGTAAAATCCAGATATTTTATTCCGGACATACAGCGTTCCCTCATTCTGCGGTATTTCATAATTTAACATATGGAGCTTACAGACACTCATACGAAACGAAACTTTACCGTAAATAGAATAAGAGTGATCCAGAGTAATATTTCCCCAAGATACTTTTAAAATAATATGATGGAAAATACAGAAAAAATTATTCCCGTTCACTTAAATCAAAATTCTTATGACATTTATGTCGGAACAGGGAATCTGACGAAAATCGCAGAGTATCTGGAAAATTGTTGTCCCGGATATAAACATGTGGCCATTATTACCGATGAAAATGTAGAGCCTCTTTACGGCATTCCCGCCGGAGAAATCCTGTCCCAGACGGGACGGGAAGTCGACATATGTGTCGTTCCTGCCGGAGAAGAAAGTAAATCGGTGGAAATGACGCACCTCCTCTGGCAGCAGTTAACCGAAAATGGCCTGGACAGAAAATCCGTTATTCTGGCAGTCGGAGGAGGTGTCGTGGGAGACTTGGCAGGTTTCGTCGCGGCGACTCTTTTTCGCGGATTACGTTTTGTACAGGTTCCCACCACTTTACTGGCTCATGTGGACAGTTCTGTCGGAGGAAAAGTCGGCATTAATATTCCTCAGGGAAAAAATCTGGTCGGAGCTTTCCTTCAGCCACAGGGGGTTTTTATCGATTTACACACGCTAAAAACTCTGGACGCCCGACAGTTTCAGGCAGGAATGGCGGAAGTGGTAAAATATGGTGTAATTCTGGATGCGGAATTTTTCGCATTTCTGGAAAATAACACAGAAAAGATAAACGCAAGAGATAATTCCGTCATGACGTCCATTATCACACGCTGCTGCGAAATAAAAGCGCAGATCGTTCAGCATGATGAACGAGAAACCACAGGAGAAAGAGCCTTACTGAATTTCGGGCACACTTACGCACATGTAATCGAAACACTCTGCGGTTTCGGAACCATTCTTCACGGAGAGGCGGTGGGAATGGGAATGCTGGCCGCCACACGATTAGCGGTCCGCATCACACAAAAATCTTCCCTCCCGGCATCTCAAAAACATGAAATTACCAGCGATATTCTTTCTCTGTATCACCGCCTGGAAAATTTACTGAAAAAACTGCATATTCCGACTGAGTTTCCCATTTTGGAATCAGAAAAAATTCTTCATGTCATGTTACATGATAAAAAAACATTAAATGGAAAATGCCGATTTATCCTGCCGCAAAAAATCGGATCCTGCTCATTTCAGACCGTGGATGACACGGATACTATTATCGCTGCGATTTATTCACTATAAACCCCCATTCCATTATATTTTGAAATACAGTCTAAATTCTATCATATTTACTTTTTTATAATCTTTCGACATATTCGTTTTATTCACCACCGTATACACCATCACCGGACAGGTGGCGGCAAAAATGCTAAAATTTTCAGTATATCTAGATAAACGGATATTTCATCATATTCTGTTTTTATTTTAATTTTCCCTTTCACGCGCTCACGGAAACAGATTTTCAGCGAAAAAATCCCAGACAGCATGCCGGCCAAAAGTGGATATGCTTTTTTATCACACTCTGAGTACAAAATTCAGATTCAAAAATTTGGTATGAGGACGGGGGTTACTTTTTCTTCTTTTTCCGATATAATTAATATAATTATAATTCATTTCATACTCGACGTAATATAACACTTTTACATCTCCACGACATTTTACGGTTCTCGGAATACCATTTTCGTGGCCACACAAAAATTAAATTTAAAATGTCATCAGAAACCTTATACTTAATGCGTATTCACTTCCATGAAGAATAATAACACCCAAAACTTTTCCGTTAAAAAACAGAAACCCACGAAAGAAAATACATCTGGGAAGATGGACGAAACAGAATTTAATATAAGCGAAGATATAAATAGAACCAGAAATGAAAATCTGGAGAAAGACCTGAATCAAAAACCTGAAAATCATAAATCTGAAGATGAAGAAGAAAATGGAGATCCACTAAAACCGGTACTTCCTCGTGACATGACCCCCATGATGAGACATTACTGGGAGGCAAAAAAATTATATCCGAACGCCATTCTTCTTTGTCGCGTGGGCGACTTTTATGAACTTTTTCATGAAGATGCAAAAATAGGTGCACGTATATTAAATCTTGCACTGACCAGCCGTTCCCGTGGAGCAGATCCCATTCCCATGGCAGGTTTCCCGCACCATCAGCTGGATGCATATATCGGAAAAATCATCTCGAATGGTTATTGCGCTGCTGTTTTTGAACAAGTTGAGGATCCAAAACTGGCGAAAGGCGTGGTAAAACGTGAAGTAATGCGCGTGGTCACACCAGGTACCATTACAGAAGATACGCTTCTTGATCCACGAGAAAGTAATTATTTAGCTGCCGTGGTGGAAGGTGAGATCACAGGAATCGCATGGGTGGAACTTTCCACGGGAAAATTTTTCGCTTCTAGTTTTCCGAGTGACCGCCTGGTCGACCAGCTGGCGAGAATTCATCCCACGGAATGCCTTCTGTGTGAAGGAGAAACCTCTCTGCCGAACTGGCTGACTGAAAGCATGATGCTCACACACCGGCCCACATGGTCTTTTGGACGTACCGTGACCGAAAAAGAACTCTGTTCCCATTTCGGTGTCCTGAACCTGGAGGGTTTCGGGTTTTTAGAAAATTCACTGGCAGATCAGCAGGCGATTCGCGCGGCCGGTGCAATTATCGATTATTTAAAAGAGACACAAAAAGGTTCTCTCGAGCATATCGACACACTATCAAAATATACACTGGGAAGTTCCCTGGAAATCGATGAAGCCAGTCGCCGCAGCCTGGAAATCATGTGTACCCTGCGCGAAGGACGTAAAGAAGGCTCACTGCTGGCCATTTTAGATAAAACCATCACCTCCGCAGGTGGACGCCAGCTGGCAGACTGGCTCGCGAATCCCTTAACTGACCTGGATGCCATCCTCCTGCGCCAGCAGTCTGTGGCCGAATTATTCGATTTACCTGAATTATGTCGTCAGTTACGAGATATTTTTCGCGGTATTTATGATTTACAGAGACATATCTCCCGCGTCAGTACAGGAAGAGCCTCCCCACGTGATTTACGGGCGATCGGTCTGACGCTCACCCTCCTGCCGGAGATAAAATCCAAAATTCAGCAGTGTAACTCCCCTTTAATCCAGCGGATTCACTCAGAAATTGACCCCTGTAATGAATTATCAAAATGCCTTCAGGATGCCCTGGTGGAAGATCCTCCTTTACTGGTACGAGAGGGCGGTATTATCCGGACGGGTTATCACGAAGAACTCGACTCTCTGCGAGAATTAGTCTCCGGCGGAAGAAAATGGATTACTGAATATCTGGCGTCCGAACAGAATAAAACAGGTATCCAAAATATGAAAGTGGGATACACAAAAGTTTTTGGATATTATCTGGATATTCCAAATTCTCAGAAAAATAAGGTGCCTGATTACTATTTTCGTAAACAGACGCTTAAAAATTCTGAGCGGTATATTACGGAAGAACTAAAAACGTACGAAGAAAATGTTCTTACCGCAGGTGAAAAAGCTGCCGAACTGGAATTCGAGCTTTTTAATCTGTTACGAGAAACCGTAATGAGTTACCGCCGGCGGATGCAAAATACCGCCCAGGTTTTGGCTGATCTGGATGTTCTTGTCGCTTTCGCGGAACTGGCACGCCAACACAATTATTGTTGCCCGGAAATTCATGAAGAACCGATTCTAGAAATCACCGAGGGTCGGCATCCCGTTCTGGACATTATTACTCCCAGCGGAGAATTCGTGCCGAATGATGTTTCCTGTAATCCCCAGACTCATAATATTCTGTTAATTACGGGACCGAATATGGCAGGAAAAAGCACTTACATCCGCCAAGTAGCCCTTTTAGTGTTAATGGCTCAGATCGGTTCCTTTATTCCCGCGAAAACAGCAAAAATAGGAATCGTGGACCGAATTTTTGCACGTGTCGGGGCCAGCGACGAACTTTCCCGCGGCCAAAGTACATTTATGGTGGAGATGACGGAAACCGCCCGTATTTTAAATACCGCCACGTCTCAGAGTCTCCTTATCTTGGATGAAATCGGACGTGGAACCAGCACTTATGATGGAATCTCGCTGGCCTGGGCAATTTTAGAACACATTCATAATAAAATTTGTAGCCGCACTCTTTTCGCTACTCATTATCATGAATTAACCGATTTAGCTAAATCTTTATACCATATAAAAAATTTAAATGTCGCGGTTCGAGAATGGGCAGACGACCTGGTCTTTTTGCACAAAATAGTAGACGGAGCGGCAGACAAAAGTTACGGAATTCATGTCGCACGTTTAGCTGGTGTCCCCTCAGTCGTAGTGGAACGTGCAAAAACGATTCTTGCGGAACTGGAAGTCGAACATCTGGATATTAATGGAAAGCCGCGGATTCCTGTCCATCAGATTTCCGAAAATTTACAGGATACACATAATCCGCAGAACACTCTAAACACACAAAATCAGAGTGTGTCAGCTCCTTCAAATTTACTGAAATCGGAAAACGCAAAATTATCTTCTAAAAACGAAACTGCTCAAAATTCAGATGGTTCGGTTCAGCTTTTACTCTTCGAGCCACAAGATCACCCATTTTTGGATGACCTTCGGGAAACTGACCTGAATCAGATCTCCCCCATTCAGGCATTACAGAAATTAATAGAATGGCAAGAAATACTTCTGAAAGAAAAGAATGGCACATTACCAAAACATAAAAAAAAGTAAAAACCATCATTTCGTCCGATATTCTATATTTTTTTCATTTCCTGGTTTTTCTTCACAAATAACCTCTGTTTTTGTGTTCAAAAAACGAAAATTTAAAATAATACGAAAGAAACCATTATATATCTGATGCGCTATAAAATTCCGTTTCTCCGACATTTTTGCTTCTCTGAAAATGCCTGCTTTCAGAGCCGCAAAAAATGGAAATTTAAAGGAGAACCAGTATAACAAATTTAAATGTTACATTTTTATATCTAATATTTTTCTTTAAAAATTAACGATTTTTTCGGTTATTCTCATTATATAAAGTTTTCCTCCCGATAAAACTAACATGGATGAATCAGAGTCCATCCAAAATATATATTTCAGACGATTTAAGAACAAATATTTTAACCGTCATAAAATATATATTCTTAAACAGAAATTTCATTTCTGACAGATTTTTACTCATTTTTATGACATTATTTTAAATCCGACACATATACTGTTCCACTTTAAATTTCCGTTTTTTGCGGCTCTGAAAGCAGGTATTTTAGCGAAGCAAAATGCCGGAAAAGCGAAATTTTATAGTGTATCAGGTATAAATGATTTTTCGCCTCACATTTTGACGTTTATAATCACACAAAATTTAAAATATTAGGTCAAAATATCCGGGTAAGTTTTTTGGAAAACTCCATGGACAAGCAAAATTTTTTATTACTGGTAATTTCAGAAAAAATGGCAAAAAAAATTGTTTTTATTTTTGTGATTTTTGTTTGTTTTTGTTTTCTAAACAGAATATGTTTTGGGGAAACATTAAACGACGCATGGGAAATTGCGATTCAGGCCAGCCGACAGTTAGAAGCCAGACGTGCGGGTACGGCGGCCGCGGAAGCAGGTTTAGATGCGGCGAGTGCTGCCAGAATGCCAAAAATCACGAACACGACTGCATATACTGCCCTTTCAGACAGACCAGAATATGTGGTGGACTTTCCAGGTATTTCACAAGTTGGGATTCCTGGCATGAGTTTTAACACACCTCTTTTAGATAAAGATTTTGTGGTATCCACGACTCAGGTTATCGTTCCGCTATACATGGGAGGAAAGATCTCCAGTCTGATGGAACAGGCACAGGCAAGAATCCGTGCAGCAGAATCCGGCGAGATAACAGAGCTCCAAGAATTAAAGATAAATGTCGCGGAAAATTATTTTCTGGTGCTGCGTCTTCAGGGATTAATTGAGGTACTGCAGGACAGTGAAACTGCCATTTCCGCACACGAAAAAAATGTCACAAAAATGTTAGAATCTGGTCTGGTGACTCGTAATGCATATTTAGCCGCTCAGGTGGCACATGCGGATGTTCAGCAAAAACTCATCCAGGCACAGAACATGCTTCATGTGGCGGAGGCAGCCTATAATCGTTATCTTTGGCGGCCTCTGGACACGCCAGTAAAATTACAGGCAGAGAATATTCCCACGGCAGCAGATTCCCTGGAAAATTGTGTTCTGCAGGCATTATCATCACGTTCCGAGCTTCGGCAGTTAACGGCAGAATCCCAGGCGGTTTTTGCACAGGCGAAAGAGCACCGCGCGGCGCGCTTTCCTCATGTAGCGGCCATGGCAGGATATACGTACATCCAAAATGAGAGTTTAACCGAAAATAATTATTTTAACGGAACCGTCGGTATGGTCTGGACACCTTTTGACGGCGGAGTAAGCCGTTCCCGACAAAGATCCTCTGAAATGCAGGCCACGGCCATTCTGAAAATGCGAGAAGAATTAAAATCGGCCATCCAGCTGGAAGTTCGGAAAAATTGGCTGGAAGAAAAAGATTCACGGCAGCGTGTGGAAGTGGCGCAAAAAGCGATCGAACAGGCAGAAGAAAATCTGCGTGTCGTGGACCGCCAGTTTCGGGAAGGCCTGGTAACTCATACAGAAGTTTTAGACGCGGTGGCACTTTATACTCAGGCACGGACAAATTACTGTAATGCCGCGTATGATGCGATTCTTGCCACTTATCGTCTTCGTCGCGCAGCAGGACAATTATAGTCCGATTTTCACATTTTACGCTTTATTTTTTCCTTTATTTTCGTGTCCGATATTCTATAAAATTTTCCTTTTTTTGAATTTTTTAGTACAAAATATTTATTTTCATGACTGTACGAAATCTCCAAAAGTAAAATCTGCGTAATCCCTCAAAATAATCTAAAAAAGCCCTGCTTAAATTTTTGAAAAAATAGGTGGAGTATCTTGTAACATTATAAATATTATATATTATAGAAGTTTTAAAGAGGATGGCTTCTTAAGATATAATTATATCTGACACACAATAAAATTCGTTTTCAGGTATTTTTGCAGTACAAGAAATATCTGCTTTCACATCTGTACAGAAGAAGAAATTCTTGTGGAATCAAAATAAGATGCACCTCATTTTTATATACATTATGCTGATTATACTTTAATTTTTTTGTACGGATCTAAAAGCCAGAGGTATTTTCAGCGAAACAAAATGCCTGTGAAAAAAATGATAGAGTATCAGGTATATATAAACAGCGGGAGATATTAAGATGGTGAAATATTTTTTCTTTTTATCATTTTTTGTGCTTTTTAATGGACCTATTTTTGTGTCTGCCTCTCAAGAGGAGTCTGCTTCCAAAAAAGTCGTAAATTCGCAGGAAATACAGTCTGAAAAGAATCAGAAATGGCATTCTTTATTAAATGGTAAAGATTTAACTGGCTGGGAGACTCCAGATTTCGGGGGGTCAGGAAAAATCACCGTTACTAAAAATGGATCGGTTCAGATGGAAATGGGGGCCATGATTACCGGGATGCGTTATGTGAAAGAATTTCCCAAAACAAATTTTGAAATGGAATTTGAAGCGCAGCGCACTCTGGGAAATGATTTTTTTGCTGCGGTAACCTTTCCGGTGGGTAAAGAATTCTGTTCGTTCGTAACCGGGGGCTGGGGAGGAACTGTTTTTGGTCTCTCGAGTGTTAATGGATGGGATGCCTCCGAAAATTCCACCTCTCAATTTTTTGAGTCTAAAAATGACACCTGGTATAAAATTCGTGTACGTGTCACGGAAAAAAGAATACGCTGCTGGGTGGATAAACAAGAAATTGTAGATTATCCACGTGAAGATAATTCATTTTCCACGCGATTTGAGGTTCAAGAAACAGAACCGCTGGGAATTTCGAATTATTGTTGTGAAAGTGAAATACGAAATATACGTTACCGTATTTTGGAAAAGGAAGAAGAGGAACCGGCGGAAAAAAAAGAAAATAAAGGGAAATCAGATAAATGAAAATATCTGGCATTTTTTATACCCGATACACGATAAAATTCCGCTTTTCCGGCATTTTGCTTCGCTATAAATGCCTGTGTACAGAGGCACACAAAACGGCAATTTAAAGTAAGATCTGTGTACACCGGGACTATTTTAAATTTTCATTTTCTTGACATTTTGGAATCATAAAATGTGGGATTCTGTGGCCGCGCGAAACAAAAGTAAACTGTAGTGTCAGGGCATGAGATCATCATAATATACTGGCTCCATTTTAAATTTCCATTTTGTACGGCTCTGAAAGCAGGTGTTTTACTTCACAAAAAATGCCGGAGAAGTGGAAATTTATAGTGCATCGGATATAAAATTTTTCTTTTTCAGAATCAGTTTTTCTGATGGACAGAATAACTGCGGATGTAACCATACTACATATAATTTAAAAAAAGATATTATCCTGGTTCTCCTTTAAATTTCCGTTTTATGCGGCTCTGAAACAGGTATTTTTAGCGAAACATAATGCCTGCCTGCGGCAGTCAGGGGAAACGGAAATTTTATAGTGCATCAGGTAAAATAACTCATCACAAAAAGATACGCGAAGAAAATAATATTCATGAAACGCCCTAATTTACGGAATCTGGAACTTTCTCCATATGGTGGTCCCACTCAGGATTTAGATGGTACGATCATTCCTCCTTCGGCTGAAAAAGATGGAAAGATGACATTTATACTGGAAGATCCCGAGGGATTTTCCCCTCAGCTGGCGATTCCCACGGAAATGGCGATTTTACTGACGCTTTTTGATGGTCAGCATACACAGGAGGAAATACTGACTACTTTTGAGGAGCTGTCCGGCATAAAAATGGAAGCGAAAGAACTGGCAGAAATAGTAGAACATTTTGACCAGCTTTATTTTCTTGACAGTCCGCGTTTTGCTGCTTTTTTGAAAAAGGAAATGGATCACTTTTTTCAGCAGGAAAATCGTCCTGCCATGATGGCGGGAGGAGCGTATGAAAAAGATCCTCATATGTTACGACTTCAGCTGGAGAATTATATTCAGATTCCAAAGAAAATTCGTACTGTGGAAAATACGCCTGATCCTCCATATAAGAAAAAAGGAATTCAGGCACTTATTACTCCACATATAGATCCGGAACGTGGTGCGGCTTCTTATGGCTGGGCATATGAAGCACTCCAGAAACTGAATGATTCCGAGCTATTTATTATTTTAGGTACCGCTCATAATCCCATGCGTCAGCCATTTACTCTGACACGAAAAAGTTTTGAAACACCTCTGGGAATTTTACCCACAGACACAGATTTTATCGATAAACTTCATCACCTTTTTTTGGAAAAATATAACCATATCTGCCAAGAAGAGACCATTTCTCTTCAAAATAAGTCTGATATTAAAGAGGCACCGGATCCTTTTAAAGATGAATTCGTGCACCGAGACGAACATTCGATCGAATTTCAGACGCTCTTCCTTCAGTACGCACTGGTCTGTGAGAAAAAACGTAAGGTAAGAATCGTACCGATTTTAATAAATTCATGCATGCGTTTTTTTGAAACTGGAAAAGAAGGACAAGAAAAAACACCGATTTATACATCAGAAATTCGTGCTCTGATTACTGCCTTAACCACGCTCATTCAGGAAGAAGAAGCACGTACGAATAAAAAAGTTGGAATTATCGCCACCGCAGAATTTTCACATATAGGACCGCGTTATGGTTCTGATCCCGTGGATGCGGATGCACGTGACCTGCTAAAACAGGAAGACATTCAGCTTTTCACGCACATTCTTCATGGGGACACCGAGGGTTTCTGGAAAACTATTTTTCAGAAACATAATAAAAATAATGTTTATAGTATCACCACGCTGTTCAGCTTTATAGAATTAATAAAAGAACTCGGCATTTCTCTAAAAGATACCGGTGAATTATTAAGTTATGAACAGGCGGTGGATGAAGAAACATTAAGCTGCGTTACTTTTGGTACTCTGATATTTTAAAATCAGCAGAAAATGGATACAAATTTTCCTAATATTTTTCCCGATAAAAGAATAAAATTTCCGTTTATACTGGTTCCATTTTAAATTTCCGTTTTATACGGCTCTTAAAGCAGGAATTTTTCAGCGAAGCAAAATACCGGGGATACAGAAATTTATAGTATATCGGGTATAAATGACTGCTGCGGACAGAGCAGGTTTTTATACCTGATGCACTAAAAATTCAGCTCCTCCGAGATTTTATATCCGATACACACATAAAGCTCTGATTCTCCAGCATTTTTGCTTCACGGAAAATGCCGGCTTTCAGAACCTCCACAAAACAAAAATTTAAAATAAAACCAGACATATCCGATACACTATGAATTTTCACTTTCCCGGCTTTCGTTTCGCCAAAGATGAATATTCCCTCTCCATCCACACACAAAAAAACTAAAATTAAAAATAGAGTCGGATGCATATACTGGTTCTCCTTTAAATTTCCGTTTTATACGGCCGGAAAAGCAGAAATTTTTAGCAGCGAAAAATGCCGAGGATACGGAAATTTATCGTGCATCGGTATATATACTGGTTCCAATTTAAAATTTCGTTTTGTGCGGCTCTAAAGGCAGGCTTTTTCAGCGAAGCAAAAAAGCCGGTGAAGCGGAATTTTAT
Organism: Planctomycetia bacterium; assembly: GCA_030527015.1. Lineage (GTDB taxonomy): Bacteria > Planctomycetota > Planctomycetia > Pirellulales > Thermoguttaceae > RGIG3701. The sequence goes on along the minus strand of JAUNBR010000058.1, from coordinate 12,628 downwards.
AATGTATCGGGTATAATATGGTTAAAATGACATAAATCCCCAAAACACCGTAATTATTAAACAGAATCTGAGGACAAAATATGGCGACAGATTATTATAAAGTACTGGGAGTGAAAAAAAGCGCGACAAAAGAGGAAATCAGTCATGCATATCGTGAAATGGCGAGGAAATATCACCCGGACCTTCACCCGGATGATAAAACCGCAAAACAAAAATTTCAAGAAGTGCAGGAAGCTTTTGATGTACTGAATGATGACCAGAAGCGAAAAATGTATGATCAGTTCGGGCCAAATTATGAAAGAATGAATACCGCCGGTGGCAGTTACCAGGGGCCGTGGGGTACGAATTCCAGCACTTATGGTGGAAGAGGCGGCAGCTGGCAGCAAGAATTTAGTTTTCAGGATCTGAATGATCTTTTTCGCCAGTCCCAGACGGGTGGCGGAAACACGGCAGGAGGAACACGGGGCGGATTTAATCCCGCGGATCTTTTTGGAATGTTCGGAAATCAGTTTCAGGAAGATGGTACCAGAAATGCAGGCCGCGGCGGACGCAGAAGAAATGCTTCCGTACGGGGAAATGATATTCTCCACGATATAACCATTTCTTTTGAAAAATCCATTCTCGGCGGTGAAACACAGGTTTCGATTCAAGAACCGTCTGGTGAAATCAAGAAAGTTACGGCCAAGATTCCCCCGGGAATCGAAGACGGTAAAAAACTCCGCCTGCGCGGACTGGGAGAACCATCACCGACAGGAGGTACTGCGGGAGACCTGGTTTTAATCATTCATATTACCCCACATACGTCATTCACACGCCAGGGAAATAATCTTATCCTAAAACTTCCTGTGAAAATCTCAGAAGCGGTACTCGGCGCGAAAGTCAGCGTTCCCACTCCGAAAGGAACGGTGGAACTTCGGATTCCGCCAGGAACCTCCAGTGGAAAGAAGCTCCGCGTAAAAGGCCGTGGAGTGCCTGGGAAAAATGGCGCAGATGGAGACCTTTTAGTGGAAATTATGATTGTGGTCCCCAGTCATGTGACAGAAGCGCAGCAGCAGGTGATTTCCAGTATGGACGCGAATTACACACCGGGAAATTTACGTTCTGGAATTTCCTGGTAAAAGATATACGGAATTTTACTTTTTACTGATTTTCCTTTAAATTTCCGTTTTGTGGCTTTTCTGATACGGCATTTTCAGAGAAGCAAAAATGCAGGGAAAACGAAATTTTATAGTGCATCGGGTATAAATTTCCGTTTTAGCTGGCCACAAAAGCAGACATTTTAAATATTTATGGAATACCGGGAAAGCGTAAGTTTATAGTACTTCGGGGAAAATTGTGAAAACGAAAAGAACGCACCGTGAATAAAAAAAATGATTTCCGCATCCGCAAAACCTCTGATTTTCAAAAGATTTATCATTGTCGCTGTATGGCGGGTGACGGCCTTTTACTGATTTTTGGGATCAAAAATAATTTTCCGTATCACCGTCTCGGACTTTCCATTTCCAAAAAATATGGAAATGCCGTTAAAAGAAATCGCTGGAAACGGCTCATCCGCGAAGTATTCCGGCTCATGCGCGACGAAATTCCCATAAGCGTGTCAGACGAAACCATTTCAGGAATCGATTTTATAGTCATTCCGGGAAAAAAACTTACCGCCGATTCCCTGGAAGCCTTTCAAAAATCTTTTCGAAAATTGGCCAAAATACTTGTCAGGAAATTAAATTAAATTAAAAAAAGTACGTTTTATCGTAATTTATATCAGATTCTATTTATCCCTGATGCACTAAAATTCCGCATCACCGGCATTTCACAGAAAATGTCTGCTTTCAGAGCCGCACGAAATAAAAATTTAAAGGAAAATCAGGTTTATATGTGTTTCTGCTACTAAAATATGCCGATTCTTCCTTATTTTTTAAATAACAGGAATAGTTTTTGCGTGTTTATTTTTTTAAAAATTTTTTTGACAAAAATGTCACTCAAGAAAATTGAGAAAGAAAATGTTAACCGTTTTAACATTTATCTGGTGCATTCCACGAAACCTCAGTATTTTTTTCGTCTGGATTTACCAGCAGACACTCAGTCCATTTATTGGGCGTCAGTGCAGATTTCATCCTTCATGCAGTAATTACTGTATTTTGGCGATGAAAAAGTACGGTTTTTGTTACGGCCTGCTGAAAACCATCTGGCGAATTTTACGGTGTAATCCTTTTTGTAAAGGTGGTGAAGATTTCCCATAACATCCTCTGGACGAATTTCACCACTCATACACAAAATAATTCACTTTATACACTCACAAAAATAGATACCTGTCTGGCTCAACAAAAATCACAGTTTTAAGGCGACTCTGGTCACCAGGTAAATTTTCATTTCTCCGACATTTTTCGTTTCGCTGAAAATGACTTTTTTATACTCGATACACGATCAAAAATTTTGCACACCGACATTTTTATTTTCCCGCCCACGTCTGGAGAAAATGCCTATTTTTGTGACCGCACAAAACGGAAATTTAAAATGATACCAGAGCGTAATTTATCGTTTTTGAACCATAAGAAATAAACAGAATACAAAACATATATTTTATACCCGATACACTATAAATTTCCATTTCCCAGTTTTTTTGCTTCGCTGAAAATACACGCTTTCAGAGCCCCACACGAAACGGAAATTTATAGGGGAACTAGTATAAATAAAATCACAGGAGAGAAAAATGCCCACCTACGAATATAAATGTGACGCATGTGGTAAAACTTTTGAGGAGCTGCAGTCCATTACCGCCGCACCTCTGGATACATGCCCTTTATGTAATCAAAAAAATGTTCACCGGCTGCTCGGAACCGGTGCCGGCTTTATCTTTCGTGGTACAGGATTTTATATCACCGACTATAAAGATAAAGCTCCAGTACCACAAAATACACCAAAAACGGATTCTTCTCCCGCGTCTTCCTGAGGATATACTGTTTTCCTTTTAATTTCCGTTTCGTGTGGCTCAGAAAACAGATATTTTCTTAAAACAAAATATCGGAGAAGCGGAATTTTATACTGCACGGGACATGAAGCCGCACGAAACAGAATTTAAGGTAAAATTATCGCGAAACTTAACGAAAACAGAAGTGTCTTATTTAATTCGTAAATTCGGGCGTTCCGTCATTACCGTACTGTGAGGCTCAACTGATTTTATGATCCACGCACTGGACCCGATAACAGAATGGTGACCAATTACCGTTTCACCACCAAGAATAGTTGCGTTGGCGTAAATAATCACGTGATTATCCAGAGTCGGATGACGTTTAAGTCCGCGGACAAGATTTCCTGTATCATCCGTGGGAAAACTTAAAGCTCCCAGAGTAACACCCTGATAAAGTTTTACCCAGTGGCCGATTTCACAGGTTTCTCCGATTACCACGCCGGTTCCATGATCGATGAAAAAGTGATGAGAAATTTTTGCCCCCGGATGAATGTCGATTCCCGTCAGCTGATGCGCCCATTCCGTCATCATTCGCGGAATCAGAGGAACATTTAATAGGTGCAGTTCATGCGCGATCCGATAAACAGTAATTGCTTTTAAGCCAGGATAACAAAAAACCACTTCCGTATCTGAACGGCATGCAGGATCACCGACATACGCCGCCTCCACATCTGTCTGAAGAATTTCACGTAACTGTGGTATCCTCGCTAAAAACTCCAGCGTTATTTTCTGAGCCTTTATGTCGAATTCCTGCTGAACCCGGGGATTACATTCCGCCTCCACACACGCAGACTTCAGATGGTTCTGACATAAAGAACGCGATATTTGAACAGAAAGTTTATCAAAAAGCTGGTTTAATACCTCTCCGATATAATATGTAATATTTCCTGCATGAAGATTATTACGCTTTCCGTAACCGGGATAAATCAGTTCAAAAAGATCATCTAAAATTTCTGTTACTGTATTATAGGTCGGCAGAGGACAGTGTCCCAGATGCTGGATTTTTTGTAGTTTCGTACAAGAATCCAGGATCTGATTTGTGATTTCAGGCAGCGTTTTCTCTTTCGCCAAGATAAAATGGGGAGTCATATGAAAGGGCACCAGAAGAAAGTTTTTTTCTATAAAAATTAATATATAATCGCACTAATATTATTTCTTTTTAACTTTTTCATTTCCTGCCAGCCGGCGGATCATGAAAAGGGAATCAGGCATCCAGAACAATTAAAATTTCACACAAAAACTGATTTTTATGAAATCCTGCATGTTATCTCTGTTTTTACTTTAAAATTCCGTTTTATGCGGGTCTGAAAACCAGGCATTTCCAGTGAAACAAAATGCCTGTCTGATGGCAGACAAAGAAAGTGGAAATTCATAGTGCGTCGGATATAAAAGCGAAAGCAGTATACCATTTTTAACAAAAAAAGCAAGACAGATAGAAGAATAATTTTGTGCAAATTTTAACATATCTCATTTTTCATTTTTTACTGGTTTTCCTTTAAATTTCCGTTTTTACGGCTCAGAAGCAGACAGTTTTAGCGAAGCAAAATGCCGGAAAAACGAAAATTTACCGTGCATCGGTTATAATAAATCAGAACGATTATAACTTCAAAAAACAAAAAAACTGAAAATGGGGTTTTATTTTTTACTTTTTTTAAAAAAATTTTATCTTTTTTTAAAAAAAACTTATGATTTTATCCCACACCCCTCGAAGAGATTCTTAAAAAATGATAGAATGAAGAAAATAGTGGAAAACCACCCTGTTAATCAGAGGAAGTATTTCATACCCCTCACATAAATTTAAGTGAATAGAAATACAGGTTCCTGAGAATATTTATTATACCCGATGCACGATAAATTTTCGTTTTTCCGGCATTTTGTTTCGTTAAAACTGTCTGCTTCTGAGCCGCAAAAAACGGAAATTTAAAGGAGAATCAGAGTATAATTCGATTTATTCTAGATATTTCATGTTTCTAGTAACTTTTGTTACGAAAAATGTATAGCGTTTATTGCTGTATAAATAAAAATGAAATGGGAAATCGGTACAAGAAATCACTTAAACAGGGTAAGGTTAAATAAAAACTGCTCACCTTTTATATTAAAATTATCGAGATGCAGGAATTCAAAATAAAAAAAGGGCTGAATCTGCCTCTGGCGGGAACACCTCTTCAGGAAGTTTCTGACGCGCCGGTGGTAAAGCATGTGGCTCTGCTGGGGCCCGACTATGAAGGCTTAAAACCGTCACTGGCCGTGGATGTCGGCGATCATGTGAAAACAGGACAGGTACTGTTTACGGACAGTAAACTTCCTGCTGTAAAATTCACCTCTCCTGGCTGTGGAGTGGTAAAAGAAATAAATCGTGGAGAAAAACGCCGGTTTTTATCCATCATTATTCAGTTAGAGGGAAATGAGACAGAAGAATTCCATAAATATTCTGAAACAGAGCTGGAAACACTCACGCGCCAGCAAGTTGTGGAGAATCTTACCTCCAGCGGTCTTTGGACCGCACTAAGAAAACGGCCTTTCGGAAAAATTCCATCTCCGGAAAAAACAGCTCGCGCGCTTTTCATTACCGCCATGGACACGAATCCTCTGGCACCATCTGCAGAAATCGTAATTTCCATGTATCGGGAAGCATTTATCGCGGGGCTTAAAGTTCTTTCCCGACTCGGCATTTCAGCGATTTATGTTTGTCGCCGTCCACAGGATCATTCCATTCCTGGTGAAGACTGTGTCCCGGGAGTGGAAACGGTCACTTTTTCTGGGCCACATCCGGCGGGACTTCCTGGTACGCACATTCATTTTTTAGCCCCGGCCAGTCAAAAACATTCTGCATGGCATATCGGATACCAGGATGTAATCGCAGTCGGGCAGCTATTTCTGACAGGAAAGCTGGATACCACACGAATTATCTCTCTGGCCGGACCACGGGTCAAGAATCCTCGTCTGCTGCGGACACGTCTGGGAGCATCCATTTCGGAACTCATTTCCGGCGAAACCGAAAAAGAAGATAATCGCGTCATAAGTGGTTCTGTGCTTTCTGGCCACACAGCAGAAGGTCCGCTGAATTATCTTGGACGTTATCACCAGCAGATAAGTATTCTGGAAGAGGGAGATAAACGTCACTTTTTTGGCTGGGTAATGCCAGGGTTCTCGAAATTCGCGTTTAAGTGGGTAAATATTTCATCACTCTTTTTCTGGAAAAAATATAATATGACCACGAATATTCATGGTGGTCACCGTGCGATCATGCCCATCGGCAGTTATGAAGAGGTTATGCCTCTGGATATTTTACCCACATATCTTTTACGGGCACTGGAGATCGGAGATCTGGAAGAATCAGAAGCTCTGGGTGCACTGGAATTAATTGAGGAAGATTTGGCATTATGCACTTTTGTGGATCCTGGGAAAAATGATTTTGGCGAAATGCTGCGTAAAGTTCTGACAACCATCGAGAAGGAGGGATAAACCATGATAAGATTTTTAATGGATAAAATCGCTCCGTGGTTCGAAAATGGGAAACCTCTGCATTTTGCGCACCCTGCGTATGATGCGATCGACACATTTTTATATACGTCGAAAGAAACCACAAAAGGTTCTGTTCATGTACGGGATTCTCTGTGTCTGAAACGAACCATGACCACGGTAATGATCGCGTTATTTCCCTGTATTCTGATGGCCATGTATAACACGGGTTACCAGGCACTGCGGGTTCTTCATGCGGGGGGAATTCCGCAGGAAGTCGCGTTTCCGGCGACATTTAGTTTCGCGCTGTGGCATGAGTGGCTTTACGGTCTGCTGATAAACGGAACGTCTGGCATAAATATAAATCTGCCTTATTTTGATGGCGGCGGTCTGGTAAACATGAATCCCGGAAATATTCTTTCCTGTTTTGTTTACGGCGCCATTTTTTTTCTTCCGATTTATATCGTAACTTTTGTAGTCGGTATTTTATGGGAATGGCTTTTTGCGGCATTTCGTGGCCACGAAATAAATGAAGGTTTTTTTGTTACGTCTCTGCTTTTACCTCTGACGCTTCCTCCCACGATTCCTCTGTGGCAGGTGGCTGTCGCGATTACCTTCGGAGTGGTTATCGCCAAAGAATTATTTGGAGGCACGGGCCGAAACTTCATAAACCCAGCGATCGCCGCGCGTGCGTTTTTATTCTTCTGTTTTGCGCAGCAAATTTCGGGGGACGGTCTCTGGTATGCCATTCCTTCTGATTTATGGAAACAGTTAGCCGTGGATGGCATTTCTGGCGCCACGCCTTTAGCTCTGGCCATGAATGGTGGAATGGATGGAATCCGCGAATTGGCTTCTGCAGAACATTTAACGGAAATGCAGTACTGGTTTAACTCCTTCTTTGGTTTTATTCCTGGCTCCATGGGAGAAACTTCCGTTCTCTGCTGTTTTATCGGTGCGGCCCTTCTTGTTTATACGGGAATCGGATCATGGCGCATCATGGGCAGCCTTTTAGTCTCTTCCATGCTCATGGCGTTCCTGTTTTATTTTCTTTATGCCACGGGGCATGTCACGAATCCTGTTTATGGCATTTTCCCGCACTGGCATTTTGTTTTAGGAGGTCTGGCCTTCGGTGCGATTTTTATGGCCACGGATCCTGTTACCAGCTCCATGACTTATACCGGGCAGTTCATTTATGGCGCGTTAATCGGTGTGGTAATCATGATCGTTCGGTGCATTAACGGCGCATATCCGGAGGGAGTCATGCTGGCGATTCTTTTCGGAAACGTCTGTGCACCTCTGATCGATTATTTTATCGTGCAGGCGAATATAAGAAGGAGGGCGTTACGAAATGTCTAAAGATTCCATTTTAAAAACATTTATCGTCGCGTTTATTACCTGTGCGGTATGCTCTGTTTTTGTATCCAGTGCGGCCGTACTTTTAAAACCATATCAGGTGATGAATCAGGAGCTGTTCAAGAATAAAAATATTCTCATGGCCTGCGGTCTGATGGAATCTGGCGAGAATTTATCGCCGGCGGAAATTCAGGAGCGTTTCAAAAAACTTCAGGTGGTGAAATTTAATTTTACCACGGGCGAAATAGCCGCCACGGGTGAAGATGCCCTGCGTTATGATGAGCGGACATCTGCCAAAACACCGGGAGAAATGGTAAAAGTCGATTCTTCACAATTTAAACCAGGAATCGCCACGCGCGGAAAATATGGCACAGCGTATTACGTAACGGACGAAACAGGAAAAGTGAAAACCGTCACGATTCCGATCGTCGGGAAAGGCCTCTGGTCTGTCATGTATGGTTTTATCGCTTTAGGCGGTGAAAACCTGAACACCGTCGAGCGTCTTTCATTTTATGAACAGGGCGAAACTGCGGGTTTAGGCAGTGAAATCGAAAATCCTGAGTGGACGGGAAAATGGCAGGGAAAGCTGGCTTTTAATGAATCGGGCGTTCCTAAAATTCATGTAGTGAAAGGGGCCGCGAATCCTGAAAGTTCATATGAAGTGGATGGAATTTCCGGCGCGACTCTGACCTGTAATGGCGTTAACGGAACGGTCGGTTACTGGCTGAGTGAATATCAGCCGCTGCTGAAAAAACTTGCGGAAGGAGAGGTGAAACCATGAAAAAAGAATATCGAGATGCACTGCTAAATCCGCTTTTCAAAAATAATCCTGTCATGCTTCAGGTGCTGGGTATTTGTTCTGCACTGGCGGTCACCACGAAACTGGAAACCGCCATTACCATGGCTCTTGCGGTAACGGTCGTTCTCACCTGCTCAAATGTCGCGATTAGTGTAATTCGGAATCAGATTCCCGGCAGTATTCGTATGATTGTGCAGATGGTTATTATCGCATCTTTGGTCATGGTCGTGGATCAGGTCTTAAAAGCCATTCCGCAGACCTTCCTCATCAGTAAGCAGCTTTCTGTTTTCGTAGGGCTTATCATCACAAACTGTATTCTCATGGGCCGTGCCGAGGCATATGCCATGAAGAATCCGCCCGGCATGAGTTTTTTTGACGGTCTGGGAAATGGTTTAGGATACAGTATCGTTTTAATTTGTGTCGCGGCCATCCGTGAGTTATTGGGCACCGGCTCTCTGCTGGGTTTTCAGGTTTTCGGAACCTGGTTTCAGCCGTGGGGCATTATGGTATTAGCGCCCAGTGCATTTTTCCTGATCGGTTTTTTCATCTGGATCGTACGTACTTTACATCCCGAACAGATCGAACATGAGTAAAAAGGAGAAAGGGAAAAAATATGGAACATTATATTAGTCTTTTTGTTCGCACGATTTTTGTCGAAAATTTAGCGCTGTCCTTTTTCCTTGGCATGTGTACCTTTTTGGCCGTTTCGAAGCGTGTCGCCACGGCCATCGGCCTGGGAATCGCCGTCATCGTCGTGCAGGGCATTACCATGCCTGTAAACAATTTAATTTTGAATTACATATTAAAGGAAAACGCCCTTTATGAAATGACCGGCATTCAGGCTTTCGCCGGGCTGGATCTTCAGTTTTTATCGCTGATCTGTTTCATTGGCGTTATCGCCGCGATGGTTCAGATTTTAGAAATGGCCCTGGACCGTTATTTTCCTCCTCTTTATTCCGCGCTGGGTATTTTCTTACCCCTAATTACCGTTAACTGCGCAATTTTAGGAGGCTCTCTGTTCATGCAGACTCGGGATTACAATTTCCCCGAGAGTGTCGTTTATGGTCTGGGTACCGGTTTCGGCTGGGCGCTGGCGATTATTTTATTAGCCGCCGTCAGGGAGCGTATCCGTTACAGTCACGTCCCCGCCGGGCTGCGTGGTCTAGGAATTACTTTCATCACCGTGGGGCTTTTAGCCATGGCGTTTATGGCTTTTTCTGGAATTTAAAAGAGGTATAATCACATGTTAAACACCGCTGTTTTATTCGCGGAAGTAGCACAGGCCACTGAAATTGGCATGGGTGTCGCTTTTTTCACCTTCATCGTTATGGTGCTCGTCGCAGCCATTTTAGCGGCCCGCGGCATTTTAGTTCCCAGTGGCGACGTTAAAATCGAAATTAACGATGATCCTTCTAAAACTTTAACCGTACCCGCTGGCGGAAAGTTATTACAGACTTTAGCCTCTGAAAAAATCTTCGTCGCCAGTGCTTGTGGTGGCCAAGGTACTTGCGGCCAGTGTAAGGTGCAGGTTTTTTCCGGTGGGGGAGACCTCCTCATCACCGAGAAAGACCAAATGACGCGTGGCGAAATGCGTAATTTCTGGCGCCTGAGCTGTCAGGTCCCCGTAAAGCAGGACATGCGTATCGCCATTAATCCTGAAATCTTTGACATTAAAAAATGGGTCTGTACTGTGCGTTCGAATCGGAACGTCGCGACTTTCATTAAGGAGTTAGTCCTGGAAATTCCAGAGGGCGAGGACGTAAACTTTAAAGCCGGCGGATATATTCAGATCGAGTGTCCTCCGCACGAAGTTGCGTATAAAGATTTCGTCATCGACCAGCAGTACCATTCTGACTGGGACAAATACCATGTCTGGGATTATGTTTCGAAGGTCACCGAGCCGACGATACGGGCTTATTCCATGGCGAATTATCCTCTGGAGAAGGGCATTATCATGCTGAATGTTCGTATCGCTTCTCCGCCTCCGGGAAAGAATGTGCCTCCAGGAATTATGTCTTCATACATTTTTAACCTAAAGCCGGGCGACAAAGTTACCATTTCCGGCCCTTATGGTGAATTTTTCCCTTCCGACACGGATTCCGAGATGGTTTACATCGGTGGCGGTGCGGGCATGGCTCCGCTGCGTTCACATATTTTTGATTTATTTAAGCGTCTCAAAACGCAGCGTAAAGTTTCTTACTGGTACGGTGCGCGGAGTCTGCGTGAAGTTTTTTATGCCGACGAATTTGAAGCTTTAGCCAAAGAGTTTCCGAATTTTTCCTGGCATCTTGCTTTAAGTGATCCGCTGCCCGAGGACAATTGGACGGGACCGACGGGTTTCATTTCGGACGTTTTATATAATGAATACCTTTCCACGCACAAAGCTCCCGAAGATTGTGAGTATTACATGTGTGGCCCGCCGATGATGACCGGCGCCGCGCTAAAAATGTTGGACAATCTTGGCGTGGAGAGGGAAAACATTTTCTTCGACGATTTCGGCGGTTAAGGTTTATTCCTATCTTTTCTGTTAAGTTCCCGTTTCCAGGCATTTTATACCCGATGCATTATAAAATTTAGCTTCACCGGCTTTTTCAGCGTGCAAAAATGCCGGGAAGCGGAATTTTATTGTGTATCGGATCGAAAATGCCTGTTTTAGAAAGAACGCGCATGGAGAATCACGGCAACAAAAAACGCATCTGCATGATCGCCGCCTGGGGGCGTTATCCCATTTATGTCGCGCGCGCTCTCAAAGCTCGGGGATACTCCGTCCACTGCCTCGGCGTGCGGGGCCTGGCCGACCGCAAGGCTTTATCGGAAATCTGCGACTTTTATTGTCCCGTCGGAATCGCTCATTTAGGAAAGATCATTCGCCACATGCGGCGGCACAAGATTCACGACGTCATCGCTTTGGGAAAAGTCCACAAATCTGCGCTTTTTCGTCCTTTCGGTATCATCCAGCTCTTCCCCGACTTCACGACCCTACGGGTTTTTACCGCGCATTTTATTACTCGTACAAAAGACTGTAAAGACGACACGCTCATGAAGTGCATCATTCGACTTTTTGAAAAATTCGGCTTCAAATTTGGCGTTCCTACCGATTACGCTCCTGATTTATTAGTCCAGGGTGGTATTTTAACCCAACGAAAGCCTTCTGATATTCAGTGGCGCGATATAAATTATGGAATGCTCGTCGCGAAGGAGCTGGGGCGATTCGACATCGGCCAGTCCGTCCTCGTGGCAAACGGTATCATTATCGCCCTGGAGGCTCTCGAGGGGACCGACCTTTGCATTCAGCGCGCGGGCGAACTTTACCAGCGCGGCGGACTGGTCCTAGTGAAAATGGCGAAACCTCATCAAGACATGCGTTTTGACGTTCCGACCATCGGGATGAACACCATGGAGAATTTTGCCCGCGCCGGTGGAAAGGTCATTGCGCTGGAAGCCGGAAAAACTATCGTCGTCGACCTTCACGACGTCATCCGTTTCGCAAACCAACATGGTATTTCCATCGTCGCTTTACCCTCCGCCGAGTAACTTTTCCCTCGCCACATGTCAAAAAACGCCTTTTTTGAACGACAAAAATCAAAAATTTCCATTTTTTTCCATTTTTTTTGACTTTTTTTAACTTTTTTTTAAAATTTTTTTATAATTCCTTGTATTTTTTTGAAAGTTAGTGTAAAATAACACATGTTATCGTAAATTACTAGACATAAAATTGAGCACTAACTTTTTTTTCGTACACTAGATCATCCATTTTTTTGTAAACCATTTTAGAAAGGTCTGAGGGTTTTATGAAGTTTTATTTTAAGTTTATTCCAATTTTTATCTTTTTTACCTTGCTCTGCTTGCCCGCGCTCTGTTTGGCGCAGGTGGTGATTGACGCCGACGGTAATTCCCACACCTATGGCACTGTTAAGATCGGCGGCGACGATCCTGATGAAAGTCTTGATGGTACTATGATAGAGAATGGAGTAACTGTCAACACGGGTGCCATACTCAATCTTACTACTGGTGGCTCAATCTCCGGCGCGGTCGCCAACTCCGGTACT
>JAUNBR010000123.1 GCA_030527015.1 Planctomycetia bacterium | reverse complement strand
GGCGTCTCCGGCGCAGGAGCTGGTGTCTCGGGCGGAGTCGCGGGCGCTTGGGGTTCCGGTGCAGGTGCAGGAGTTTCAGACGGTGTCTCCGGCGCAGGGGGTTCCGGTGCAGGCGCAGGAGCTTCGGACGGTGGAAGTTCTTCGATAATTACGGCGTCCACGATTTCTTCTGAAATGTCAGTCGGAGGAACTGACTCAGAAGCAGGAGCGGGGGTTTCCGACACGGGCAGCGTGATCGCAGAAATGGAATGTGGTTTATCATTCGCCGTATTCTTCAGGCCAGGAAATGGCCAGTCAAAATTCACGACGTATAAAATGCCGTCCCGAACAATACATTCCGCCGGCTGATCCAGCAGACCTCCGTCGCCCGTGCAGTCATCATTCATCCATAACCAGCCATGTTTATGGTTTTTGTCCAACGTACGAATGGCATTCGCCTGACTGTCATTTATGTAAATTTTATCGGTAACATCATCATAAAAAATCCCGTCACAGCAGTGCACAGAAGGATCATCCAGAACCGTCGTGGCGGAGGCTTTTCCGTTTTCGTCGAACTCCACACGGAACATTACACCATCACCAAAATTCCCGACGTACAGCGCACCCCACGCCCAGGTGGCACCGTCCAGCCCAGAATTATCACCACGACCAATTTTTTTACAAGGTAAAATAATTGTCAGACGAGGATCCGCCGCGACACCACCTTTTACCGTGGGATCCACCTGAATCGCCGCCGTGGCTTTCGTCAGCTCCTCGGCGGTAAACCGCCATATGCCGCCTTCCCCAAAAACTTCATCCGAGGAATCAGAAGCCGCTTTAATCTGAGTGTCCGTAACGTAACAGATGCCGTTTTCCCAGACCAGAGCGTTCGCCAGCTTCAGACCGTCCACCACCACGTCAATTTTTCCCGTGGGAACCCCATCTTTCATCTCCACTCTCAGAACTCGAGAAGAAACACTCCCGGGTCCTTTATCTCCATCACTACAGAAAAATTGATTATCGCAGACATAAAGATTTCCATCTGGCCCCAGATCCATTCCCATGGGACCTACTTCACCTGACACCGGGTGCGGAATAATCTCTTCATAATTCAAGAGAATTTTAAAATTAGCGTCCCTGTCAAACTGAGCTAACAGAGCCGGATATTTCTTTTTTTGATTTTCACCTTCACGAGGTACATAATTCGGAGTATTTAAATAAATAATACCGGTCTGTTTATCCAGAGTCGTTCCGTCCGGAACAGGACACGCATCCGGGAGAGTAATATATAAACTGGGCTTAAAGTCCGGAGAGGTGGGAATGTCCACCCGATGCACGGAACAAGGTATTTCTTGATTATCCATCATCTTCGGTTTCGGCGGTTCACAGCCAGAAATCAAAAGAATACATCCTATGAGTGCCACACTCATTTTTTTCGCAAATAACATAATACCTCCTTCATGTGGTCATATTATACCCCGATGCACGAATAAAATTTCACTCTTCTGAAATTTTGCATGAAACAGAAAATGTCGGAAATTAAAGATGATAGTGTACAGGATATAAAATTCGATAAAAAAACCAAAGATTTTTTCTTATTCCTATTATGAATTATAAGGCCTGAAAACACTCAGTGCAATTACTTTAGAGAAATTTTTTAAAAAAATTAAAATTTTAAAAAGTTAAAGATATTTTTATCATCCCGATCAAAAGAATAATCACCTTTTTCCTAAACGCTCCATTTTCACCAAAAGAAATTTACGTAAATCACTTTTGGAAAACTGCCAAAATGCATGGTATCTTATGATTCGCTGGTGTTCTGCGGAAAAATTGGTTCAGAAATTAATTGCTGAATCACATGATTCGCGATTACCAGACCGAACATACCCGTTAAAGTGGGTAAACTCCCTAAAACATTCCGTGGCCTTCCACGCAGTACTTCACCCGGTGCAGAAGGTTCCGGCGGCGCGAGCCGGGACAGACGGACAGAAGAAATATCCTCGGTGGAATAAACGCACAGAGAATTCATCGGAATTTTTTGATTCCGCATCCGTTTTTTTATCATTCGGGCTAAAGGACACCCTTTCACATTCCGTAATTTTCCGATTCTTATCTGCGTAGGGTCTGTCCGCAGAGCAGCTCCCATACTCGAAATGGACGGAATCCCATGCTCCTGAAGATACGCCATCAGAGCGACTTTCGGAGAAAGTGCGTCGATCGCGTCCACCACATAATCTGGAGTAAAATCTGAAAACAGCTCATGAAACGTATCTTCGTGCACAAAAATTGGAAGTGTCTGAACCTTACATGCGGGGTTAATATCCAGTACTCGTGTTTTGGCGACTTCACATTTTTTTTGTCCCAGCGTACTTTCTAAAGCGAAAAGCTGACGATTTATATTCGAAAGCTGAACCACATCAAAATCCACCAGGCGGAAATGACCGATTCCCGCCCGGGCTAAACCCTCCAGAGCATACCCTCCCACGGCACCGAGTCCTACAATTAAAACCCGGGAATGGTGCAGCTTCTGTAATGCGTCTTCGCCTATAAACTGACGAATACGGGAAAATCGGTCGGACATCTGAAAACTCAAAAAACAGAGCCTTTACTGGGCGTTTCGAATCATAATGTTACGAAAATAAATATTCGACGCGCCATGTTTTCCCTGAAAACCGATGGATCCTTTCGTCGGAAGCGTGGATTTCGGTTTATTTAACCATCCAGGAATACTCGTCCCGTCCGGATTCTTTCGGGCAGACGTCCACTGTGTCATATCCATCTGAGATACCTTTTCACCGTTAAGCGTCACCTCAATTTTCGGACCAAAACACCGAATGTGCATCGTGTTCCACTCACCCGGTTCTTTCACCAGTAATTTCGTGGGCGCGACATGCCCATAAAACGCTCCGCAGCAGGTATGATCCGCCTTCCCCTGACGCTTTCTCCGCGGACTGTCATCATAAATCTGAACCTCCACAGAATTCGGAATCCAGTTCGGAATATCAGAACAGTAAACGATTACGCCACTATTCGTTCCGTTATCCGTTTTAAATTCGAGAGAAAGCTCAAAATTTTCATAATTTCCCACCGCCCAGAGGGAGTCGTCTTTACTGGCGGTAACCACGCCCTCCGCATCTTTTGTCCAGACACCCGGAGTAAATTTCGCATCCGAAAGATCTTCCTTAAACAGAGGTTTCCACTCATTTCCACAGACAGAAGTACTCACAATTACCATCATAACGAAAGAAAGGCCAAGTTTTGTAATTTTCATCTTTAACTCCATAAAAATACCCGAAGAATTATCAATTTACGCGTCCCTGGCATTTTTGTTTCGCCGAAAATGCCTGATTTCAGAACTGAACGAAATGGAAATTTACAGTAAAAACTAGTATAACAGGTACATCTCGCCGCGTCAAGACTTTCCTGTCACATATAAAACTGGAAATTATTCTAAAAAAACCTGGCGTATTCTTTCCGAAACACGATTTTATTTTCCTGTTCACCGACAGAAATGTGAAAATTTATAAACCCGATGCACTATAAAATTCCACTCCTCCGGCATTTTTGCTTTACTGAAAATGACTGCGTTCAGAACCGCGTAAAACGGAAATTTAAAAGAAAACCAGTAAAATAAATGCACCGGGGATAAAATTTCAAAAATAAAGAATTTTTTGAAAATAAAGTATAAAATATACAAAAAATAATACCCAAAATACTCCAAAAGATGGATAAATTACACAAAAAAAACCGTTTTGCGAATCAGCGCAAAACGGCGAAAAAATGAGGTTGCTGGGACTTGAACCCAGGACCTACGGATTAAAAGTCAGTTGCTCTACCGACTGAGCTACAACCTCAATTAATTAATAAATAGTATAACAGGTACAAAAAAAAGAACAAGAGGGGGTGTGAAAATAAAAGAGAGAAAATGTGGAATTCCGTTTTTCTCTTAATTTTATGCCTTCTCCCTTTTCCAGTTTTTTTCTATTTTATTTTTTGCACAACTCACCATATGTACCCGATACATTATAAATTCCCGCGTCTGCGGCATTTTGCTTCGCTGAAAATATCGGCTTTCAGAGCCGCGTAAAACGGAAATTTAAAGTGGAACCTGTACATAAAAGCCTGTCCGCGAAAATCACCATTTTCACCTTATCTCTGCGAGAGACGGCGGCTGCCAGGTCACGACTCACAAAGAATGACGGAAGTACAAAAAATATTCCGCCATTTTCGCACGTCAAAAAACCTTTTTTCTAAATTTTCACAGCTTCCGGATTCCCCAGGAGTGCTTCCGTAAAAATCCACCTCCCAGAGAAAAGCGGCAGGAGGGACTTCCTCTCCCTCACAAAAAAACTCTCTCTTTTTCGGGAGGGGTGTTTTTCCGCGAATCTTTTTTTACTTTTTCCGCGAATCCTC
>JAUNBR010000057.1:20553-26531 GCA_030527015.1 Planctomycetia bacterium | reverse complement strand
AAAAGGGGTGTGAAAAACAGGGGTGTGAAAATATAAAAAAACCACGTTTCGTATGAACGAAAACGTGGTTTACTGAAAATAGAGGCGGCGCCCGGATTCGAACCGGGGATGGTTGATTTGCAATCAACTGCCTTAGCCACTTGGCGATGCCGCCTTTATGATGTTCTTATTTTATAATAAAAATTGGAAAAAGTCAAGAGGGGGATTAAATATTTCCTCTTTTTTATCACAAAATTTGTTTTGTGTGGCATTAATTTTGTTTTGCTTCCAAAATTTTATGGATTTTTAAGTCCGACGTACCATATATAGTTTCCACTTCAAATTTCCGTTTTGTGCGGTTCATAAAGCAGACATTTTCCGCGAAGTAAAAATGCCGTGGAAAGTGGAAATTTATAGTGTATCGAGTATAAGATGCCAGAGAAATGGAAATTTATATTTATCTTCCCTTTAAATTTCCGTTTTGTGTGGTTCATAAAGCCAGCATTTTCCGCGAAGTAAAAAATGCTGTGGGAAGCGGAAATTTATTAGTGTATCGAGTACAAAAATAGTTTTTTAGAGTTTTTAAGGGTGAAAAATGGCAGATCATGTTTTTCAAAAATGTATAAACGCACAGTGCGCAGCGACTTTTTCTGTGGACGAAACCCGAACGGCCTGCCCAAGCTGTGGAAATCTTTTAGATGTATGTTATGATTGGGAAAAATTGCCCATCCCCCAAAATTTGTCATATTTTGAAAAATATTGGTCTGAACGAAATATACCTCAGCGTTTTAGCGGGGTATGGCGTTTTCAGGAAATGCTGCCGTTTACTGATTTAGAAAAATGTGTAACTATCGGTGAAGGACAGACGCTTTTACAAAATGCGCCGTGTGTGGCAAAATATGTGGGGATGAAGCCGGACAAATTATTTTTACAGTATGAAGGAATGAATCCGTCAGGCAGTTTTAAAGATAATGGAATGGTGGCTGCCATAACTCATGCGAAACTTATGGGCGCCACCGCCGCGGCATGTGCTTCGACAGGAAATACCAGTGCTTCTTTGGCGCTTTACTGTGGGTATACTCGCCTGATGAAGGCCATCATCTTTATAGGAAGCGGGAAAATTGCATACGGAAAACTTTCTCAGGCGCTGGATTATGGGGCTAAAACGATTCAAATTTTTGGAGATTTTGATGATGCCATGAATCGGGTGCGTGAAGTTTCTCAAAAACTGGGGCTTTATCTCGTAAATAGCGTGAATCCGTTTCGTCTGGAAGGCCAAAAAACGATTATGTACCGAATTTTGGAGGCGCTAAATTGGGAGGTACCAGACTGGATCGTCGTTCCGGGGGGAAATTTAGGGAATTCGAGTGCTTTCGGTAAAGCATTTTTTGAACTAAAAATGTTGGGGCTTATAAAGCGAATTCCCCGGCTGGCGGTAATTAATGCGCATGGTGCGAATACTCTGTTCCAGCTTTATGAAAAAGAAGGCGTCCGATGGAATGAGGGGCGGCCTGACCGTGCGAAAATTCAGGCGTTTTTTGAACAGATGAATCGGGAGAATCGCCGTGCGTCGACGCTTGCCAGCGCGATCGAGATTAATCGTCCTGTAAATCTGGAAAAATGTCTTCGTGCTCTTTCATGGTGTGACGGCGTGGTACGTGAAGTGGATGACCAGGAAATCGTGGACGCTAAATCACAGATCGGCGCGAATGGTCTGGGGTGTGAACCTGCCAGCGCAGCCAGTGTGGCGGGAGCTAAAAAATTGCGGGAAGAGGGCATTATTTCGCCGGCTGAACGTGTGGTGTGTATCCTTACGGGCCATCAGTTAAAAGATCCGGTGACCACGGTGGCGTATCACAGCGCAGATGCGACGAAATTTCAGGAAACTCTGGGGTGTCGTGGCGTTTATCGGGCGGATTTCGCGAACTCTCCTCTTCCGGTGGAGAATGATTTGGAAAAAATTATTGCGGCCATACAAGAATAATCCGTGGCCTCTTTACAACTTTTCTGGGAAGAGTAAAATAAAACATGTGTCTTTTTGTTTACATGGAACTTTCCTTAAGCCGTGTATTTTTGATTTCACCTTTCATTTTATACGTCATGTGTTTATGAAAGCAGGCTTTTTATGATTATCGTGAAATGTCTGAAAAGTGGATTTTAATGGTATATCGGAGAAAAATTGAAAGTTTTCATGAAAAAGACGGTGTCTGTTTTCCGGAAATTTAACCGATTTTGAGAAAATCATTTATGAGCGAAGTTTTACAGCACGAATGTAGTGTCGCGGCTTTATACTGGATGGATGAACCACACGCTCCGGCGGGTGATGCCAGTAAAAGTGTGAAAAATGAAAATATTACGCCACTTCTTCAGCAGATGTTGGCAGAAATGCAGAACCGTGGGCAGCTGGCGGCGGGAATCGCGGTCTATAATCCTGGGAAAACCCAATTATTGGACGTATATAAACAGACGGGAACGGTAAATGAAGTTTTTCGTACCACCCATCCGAAAAAATTTGAAGCGATTTTAACGGATTACGCCGGCCGGGCAGGAATCGGCCATACGCGTTATGCGACATGCGGTCAGGATGAGGTTCGGTATGCCCAGCCTTTTGAGCGTCAGCATGGTCGGCTGTGGAAATGGTTTTGTTTTGCATTTAACGGAACGCTGGCGAATTTTCCTCAGTTAAGAGAAGAGCTGCTTTCGAAAGATCAGTATCATATTTCCTTAAATGTGGATACAGAGATCATTATGCACTCGATCGCCCGGGTTTTACAGGGGGATGATGCTCCGGATTTAGCGGATGTCATGCGGCAGCTGTCCAGCCATTTTGATGGAGCTTATAATATCGTGTTTATAGACGGTCTGGGCCGTATGTTTGCCGCGCGTGACCCGGTGGGAATTCGTCCCTTATGCTGGGCCGTTCAGGGAAATTTACTGGGTGTGGCCAGTGAGTCGATCGCGCTGCAGAATCTTGGGTTTCGTGATATTAAACATTTTCGTCCGGGAGAGATTTTAGTCGCGGATAAAAATGGTTATGAATTAAAACGTTATGTGGACAGTCCGACCTGTGCCAGCTGTTTTTTTGAATGGATTTATTTTGCGAATGCTGCCAGTGAAATCGACGGATGCAGCGTTTATCTTTCGCGTGAGAAATGTGGTGATGTTTTAGCGGAAACGGAGGATGTTCCGTGGGATGAGAATTCGATCGTTGTGCCCGTGCCGGACACGGCCAAGTCAGCTGCGGGAGGTTATTCGAATCGCGCAAAAATTCCTTTCGCGGAAGGTCTTTTAAGAAATCGGTATGCGGGCAGAACATTTATAATTTCTGAGGATTCTCGGGATTATGCGGTCAGAAGTAAATACTGGGTGATTCCTTCCGTCCTGAAAGGGAAAAAAGTTTTTCTGGTGGATGATAGTATCGTCCGATCCACCACACTTCGCGCGCTGGTGCGCCGTCTGCGGGAAGTGGGCCAGGTGAGTGAAATTCATGTCCGGATCTCGTGTCCTCCGGTGTTAAGTCCGTGTTTTTATGGAATCGACATGTCACAGATCGATGAACTTTATGCCCCGGCGTATATTCCGCTGAGTCATCAAGGAGAGGTTACTAAAGAAATGCTGGATGAAATGGCCAGGGATCTGGATGTGGACACGTTAAGATTTTTACCAGTTTCCCGGGTGGCGGACTGTATCGGACTGCCCGAGACGGAGTTATGCCTGGGCTGTGTGAACCGACAGTATCCCACGCCATGTGGCCGAGAATTATTTCAGAAAGCGGTTTCCTGCGTCGGGCATAAACAGGGACGAATTTTTGAAGCAGACTGACATTCTTTGTGGAAAACTGATTCTACTATAAATTTCCTCTTACGCTGTTCTGAAAGCAGGTGTTTTTAGAGCAGCGTAATTTCTTGGAAACAGAAAATTATACGGCATCTGGAATATCTTTCGGTTTTTGACCGGTACACTATAAATTTCTGCTTTTCCAGCATTTTTGCTTTTTCGATAAAAATACCTGCTTTATTCCCGTTACGCGATAAAACTCTGCTTTTCCAGCATTTTTGCTTCACTAAAAATGCCAGTTTTTTGGGCCGTATAAAATGGAAATTTAAAGTGGAATCAGAGAATTATTCAGGAGTTTTCTGTTCTTGCTGCAGAGAATGTTCTTTAACGACTTCCCGAATTTCTTTTTTTGCGCTGAAATAAAAGATAACTCCCAGCGAAGCGACTAATAACGTAACCAGTCGGTACGCCAGCGCCAGCACCAGGCCATACCCAGCGATAATTCCAGGATACTGCGCCAGTAAAAAATCCAGAGCCACTTCATATGGTCCGCAGGGAAGGGGAATGGCAGAGGCGGACATACACGTGGGAGAAACCCATAACATTTCCAAAAATGGAATGCTCTGATTAAAGATGCCCAGCATAAGAAAAAAAATACTGATGGAAAAAAGAATGTGAATGAGGACACTCTGAAGAATGGCAAAAAAAAGTGTGCCCAGATGATTCTGATACTGACGAATATAGAGGATAAGTTTTTCGACAGGTGCCCCGATTCGTGGAATGGTTCCGATTTTTCTTATGGTCTTTCCATCCGTTACGTCCGGCCCGAGCAGGATAAAAAAGGCCACGGTGCCGATTACCGCCAGCGCGCATACTCCGATTCCGGTGTGAAAAATAACTGGAGAAATGTTCGGCGCGGTAAAGGTTCCGCTGAGGAAAAGTCCAGCTGAGGCCAGGATGAATAAAGCGTAAAGGCCAATAATCCGATCCATAAAAATCGAGGCAAGAATTTTTGTGCCGGCATGATTATCATATGCTTTTTGACGTTTTGTCAGAAGCCAGGCTTTCAGTAAATCACCTCCGACGATTCCCATCGGCGCCAGATTAAACAGATAACCGATAAATCCGATTCTCAGTGTATCCATACACTTAACCGGAAGACCCTGAACACGAACCAGTAACTGCCAGCGAAGAATCGTCATGAAAACAGCAAAAAAAGTGAAAAACGCGCCAGCCGCTAAAAATCCCCAGTTCTTTTCTCCTTCCGATAATTTTAGAAAGACAGAAGAACCCTCCGCATCTTTTGCCTGCATGGCCTGAAATACCAGAAATCCAAGAATGGCCAGAGAAATGAAAACTTTTAATAAAAAAAGAAGAATTTTTTTCATTTTTAAAAACTCTGGTTTATGATGAAGAAAGAACTGATGTTCTATTTCTGATACACTATAATTTTCACTTTACGGAAAATACTGCTTTTTGACCGCTTAAAACGCGGACATTTATATCGGATACACGATAAATTTCCTTTTGTTTCGTTATATACGGTTTCCACTTTAAATTTCCGTTTTGTGCGGCTCTGAAAGCAGCATTTTCAGCGAATCACAAAATGCCGGGAAAGCAGAAATTTATCATGTATCGGGTATATGCCTATTTAAGAGTCGTATAAAACGGGAATTTAATGAGTGTCAGTATAAATGAAACAGAAGTGTTATACAGGAAATTCAGATCTCCGGGACTCTTTTTTGCAGAAAATCCATCCTTTCTGATGAAAAACATTTTTTTTTAACAGAAAGGATGGGAAAATTTTCTATTTTTAGATGATTTGCACCGTATGCTTATGTCAAATTACGTGAAAACTCAGCTTCATCTTTCTGGAAAGAAAATTTATAATAAACCCAGATAAAAACATTTCTTGTAATGTATACGGGTTCTCGTTTAAATTTCCGTTTTATGTGTTCTGAAAGCAGCATTTTCAGCGAAACAAAAATACCAGGGAAGCGGAATTTTATCGTGCATCGGGTATATAAAACATCCTCGTGCAATAAAATCTTTTTGAAATACCATCAATTATTTTTTGGAATATGATGATAAGAATAAAGCGAGATCTTCTTCTGAATCTTCGGTGGTATCCGTCTCTTCTTCCAGCAGCAGATCATCGTCCGCATTTTCCTCGGAGAGTAAATCGTCATCCGCCTCATCCGCGTTTTCGTCAGCCGGAGTGT
>JAUNBR010000057.1:14079-20453 GCA_030527015.1 Planctomycetia bacterium | reverse complement strand
CTTCGTCCGTCAGCAGCTCATCATCCGCATCTTCCTCGGTGAGTAAATCATCATCCGCCTCATCCGCGTTTTCGTCAGCCGGAGTGTCTTCGTCCGTCAGCAGCTCATCATCCGCATCTTCCTCGGTGAGTAAATCATCATCTGCATCATCCGTATCTTCCTCGGTCGGGGTTTCGTCCACGGCAGGCTCCACCGTGACTGGCTCCGGAGTTTCTTCTATTACCGGCAGTGTATCTTCTTCCGGTGTTTCGCCAACTTCCGCAGTATGGTCGACCGCTGTTTCTGAGGGAACGATCGCTGGGGTTACGGGGGCAACTGTCGTTTCCGGTACTTCTTCCGTTTTAGGTGCGGGCGCGGGCTCCGAAACTTCTGCGGGAGGAATCACGGGCTCCGTGGGAGGCGCGACTGGCTCTGTGGGAGCAGGTGTTTCAGGTGCCGGAGGAAGATCAGGTGTAGGTGCTTCCTCTGTTTTAGTCGGTGCCGGATCCTCTGCAGGTTTCGGCGCGGCCGCTGCGGCGTCCTCTGTTTTAACAGGTACACAGCATGCAGGTACCGTGCGGACATCATCATTTTTTACTTTCTCACACGCTTTAACGGGAATATAAACCGCGCGGCGTTTCGCTCCTGCGTGGCAAAACTGTGCCACAAAAATACAAAATATTACGGCAGAAAAAATTCCAATTCGGATAACATTACGCATTCCCTGAGTCTCCTTAAAAAATATGGTGGGAAAAGTTATAACCGCTCCTGAAGAATAAAATGAGGTCTCTGGCATCATTTTTTCTTCTCTGAGTATATATTTTATCTGAATTTCCTGAAAATGCAACAGGACAGTGTATATTTCGGCCAAAAATTTAACCGAAAATACTTATTTTCTCTACATAACAGAGATTATCAGGAGTTCTTATCACTCTTTTCCCGTGATTATAATGATTTTTACGATAATTACGATAAATTTTTATTTTCTGTTTCTGTATTCGATAAGCGCGAACATCTCGACACGTGGTCCAGGATTAAGGCCTAATACGCCTGTGCGAGTTTCATTTCCGGTGGGAGTCGGCGAAGGTGTTATTCCAAAAGATACTAATAATGATTTTTGTGCATCCCATTTATATCGTTCTCGAAAACGAAACTGACTGACGACAGGAACTGAAATTTTTTGATCTTCACGTCCAGGTATTCCTCCTGCCGGGGTAATGTAAAAAGATATAAAACGTTCCAGGTGGTCAATTTGGCATTTTAATTGTGCGTCGATGGTCCCTCCGTCCAGTGAAAGTAACGGCATTAATTCAAAAGAAAAGCCATCATCTAAAATCATTTTTTCTTCTGTGGGATTTCTCATGCCTGGCCGAACATAATAATTACGGACGTAATCTCTTGTACGGCCAAGACTTATTACGTGTGCCTGACCATTAAAGATCATCATGGCCTGAGTGGATAATCGCGAAAATCCAGGTGTATCTTCAAAATTCGTAATTACTTTTTTTAAGTTTTCCGCGGCGATTTCCCATGCCTGAGACCCTGCCGGATAACTGGAAATGGGGGTTAATTCTTTTGAAATTTTTTGCCGCCAGTGTGGATTCCTGACAATAAAAAGCTGAACCTGAAAAACATGGTGTTCTGGATCCACATTTACCAGACGTGAAATAAGGGAGGATACTTTTTCCTGAACTGCAGGAACATGAAAAACACGTACTTCGGAAGGAGTTACCGTTAACATGGCAGAAATTTCTGAATGCCATATTTCAAAACCCGTTTCCAGAAGAATCCAGTCCAGAACTGCAGTTTCTGGTTTCGCCGTGTTTTGGATCTTAGATGTGTAATGTGAAATGTCATAAACACGCCAGATCTGCCCATGTGTGGGCTCCAGTTCTGGAAAATGTTTCGTTTCGGTCTGCGCATAAACACATGACAGAAAAAAAAACGTGAAGAAGAATCCCGAAAAAAATGGCCAAAATACGTTTTCTGCACGTGATTTAACGGAGGATGTGATTTTTTTTATATCTGTCATAAATATATTTAGTTTCCTCTGTGTTTCGCGTTTTCTTTCAGTAAAAAATAATATGAACGAAAACACTTATTTTCAGAACCACGTGATGTGGAAATATAAAGTAGTGTCCATATATATTTATATACTTTTATATCCGATACACTATAATGTTTCGCTTCCTCAGCATTTTGTTTCGCTGAAAATGGATGCTTTTAGAACCGCATAAAATGGAAATTTAAAGAAGATCCAGGGTAAGCAGAATCCATAAGGTAAAATCAGTACATCAGGGACTCTAATTATGCGTTAAATTTTGTTGTTAATAAATTTTTCACGGCATTTTATTAGGACATCCAGAGCCATTCCCGTTCCGTAATAATGCCCATAATCGTAAAGTGGAAAATCCCACCATGATCCATCCGGTTCTTGAACTCCGAGAAGAATATCTGCCAGATAATTTGCATATTCTTTTTGTGTGGCGCTGTCCTGAAGCTGTTCCACGCAGCGAATGGCGTAATAATGACCGTAATAATAAAAGTATCCCGCGATCTGGAACCAGGATTCGTGAGGTACGGGCCGTTTTCTGCCGATATCATTCCAGCCGATTCGGGTAATGAAACGATCCAGGCCATCCGTAAGCATTTTTTCTGTAATGATAACTTTTTTCTCGACGAAATCTTTTTCCTCCATCCACTGATGAATGGAGAGATGTCCTGACAGCGTTCGGCTCAGACTGCCAGCTGGCCGGCTGATAAGAGAACCAGGCATATTAACGTGACTTTCAGCATATGTATATGCATTATTAGGCATACGCTGCCGGTAAAGAGATTCCAGACCCCGACGAATAATGTGAGGTGGAATTTCCACGCCGATATTTAGTTCTTTGGCTTCATGAAATGCGAGCAAAACACTGGATGTTACAAAACTGTTCGGTGGCGCGGTATTATGCTGACTGGGATATTTATACGTTTCCGGACTATAAAAATTATAATAAGCCCAGCCTCCGTTCAGACATTCGTAACGCCGTAACAGTTCCACCTGATGATTCATCTCTTTAACGAGCTTTTTCTTCCTTTCCGCCATTTCTTTTGGTGGTAAATCCAGCTGCCGGGTATACATCTGGCATAAAGACTGAATTCCGAATGAGTGTCCCCACACATTATAAAGTGTCGTCGGTGCGCTGCGCCTGAGCTGAGGGAGATTTTCCATCATCCAGTTTTCGCACCGATCGATCGCCGTACTAACTTTCGTTTTTCTTGACAAAAGTTCTTGTAGCTGTGCGTCTTGGGTGTCCGCGGGAATCGTGTTCAGCCAGTCTTCCATTTTTATGAGTGTGGACAGGCAGATCGCACTCGTGCCGGTGTGAAATCCTTCATGGGATGTATCCGGGGCATATATATTTAATCGTTTTGTTCGCAGTGCAGATCCAAAAGATCCGTTTTTTCTCTGGTGAGTCAAAAGAAAATCCAGACCTTTTAAAATGGACTGATTTATCTGGCTGAGTTCCACCGGAGGAATTTTTTTGGGGCACGGAACAGATTCTTCCGCACAGATTCCCGGCGGAAGAAAATAAAAAAATGAAAATAAAATCGTGAAAATATATTTTTTCATGGATATTTTTTAGAATTTATGAATGCTGAAATGGGGATTTTGGAAATTTGCATGTGATACATGAAGAAATGATTCTTTCTCCGGCATTTCATGCGTCACAAAATGTCGGAGAAAGCGGAAATTTATAGTGTATCAGATATATAATAATTTTATCAAAAATTGGAAATCGTTTTTTTATTCCTGTTCCACGCTCGAGAATACTTTAATGACTTCCATTCCTGATTCCAGACCATCTAAAATCTCATATTTCTTGTCGTGTATCCGGCCAATTTTTACCAGTCTCTGAATGGGCTTTCCGTCCTTCAGAATATATACACAGCGCTGAAGGTCTGCGTTACGGCCGACAGCGGTTTCGGGTACCATCAGAGCATTCGACTTTCGTACGCTGGCCAGCGTTACTTTCCCCTTCATCCCAGGATATAATTTAGGCTGGTGACCTTCATGAGTAATCGATAATTTCGTGGAAAAAGTGCCCGTGGCGACTGGAAATTCTGAAATTTCCGTTAATTTAACCGGGAACTCTTCGGCAGGGTATGTGTTCGGAACAAAATAACCTTTTTGTCCGGTGGCAAGTTTTGAAAATTCTCTTTCGGAAATGTTACCGTGCAGCGTTAATTTATTTCCGTCTACGATCGTCAATAATGGCTGTTTCGTGGGAATGGTCTGACCCTCACGTAACATACTTTTTGTTTTCGCGAAATTTTCCCAGTTTCCTTCAAAAAATGAACCGTAATAAATATAACCGTCTCGGGGCGCAAAAATCTCAAAACATTTCTTGTCTTCTTCCATTTCCTGATATTTCTTTTCCGCCTGTTTTAGAGTGGCTTCTGCCTGTTTAAAGTTTATGTCTGCCAGTTTTCGATTAATCGGACGTTCTTCGGCTGTGGCATCCATTTCCCAGCTCGAACGTTTATGTTCTCGCGGCAGGTTTCTTACCGCGATCGGATATGCATACTTATCCGTCCATTCATGCCGTGCCTGTGCTTTTTTGAGGTTAAATTTTGAAATCGCGACGACATGTCGCTGACGTTTCAGCACGATTTCTTCTGTTTCTTCCGCCAGATCGTCATCTCGATACATTTTTTCCAGCTGACGCAGTTCTTCTTCCTCATTTTCCAGTGAAAACGCTGCATTTTTCATCTGTAGCATATAATTCTGTTTTTCCAGATCATATTCCCATTTTTCTGCATGCTTAAACTGTTCTTCAAAAAGTTTTCGGGAAAGCTCAAAATCTTCATCTGCCATTTTCCGCTGCTTTTTTTCCAGTTCATATGCGATTTTTACTTTCTCGAAATTTAGTCTGGCCGTTTCGATTCCTCTGCGTGCGTTATCCATATTTCGGTCGTAATCTTCACGGTCAAAACTAATAATTCTCTCACCTTTTTTCACAAAATGTCCGTGTGGCAGAACAGTTTTAATTTTCAGAGAGGAAAGTTCAGGTGATTTCGTTTTGACTTCAATAATATCATATTCAGAGGACCAGAGTAATGTGTCGTATTCCGTATTAATGGAAAGCGGAGAGGATTTAAGGGACAGTGTGTCATACTTTTTCGGAGCTTCAGGCGCAGGAACTGCCGGTGTACTCTGAGGTTTTACTTCTGTTTTTTCATCCTGTTTCGGCTCTTCTTTTTTCTCAGCCTGTTTTTCTTGTTCCTGTTTCGGCTCTTCTTTTTTTACTTCTTCGCTTAAAGAGTTTTGTACACCGGAATGCGAAAAATCATTTGCTGTTAAAAATGATGGTTCTAAAAAAAGAATCGTGGCGAGAATGGGAAGGATCATAAAATGGAAATTGTATAACATGTGTATCTCCTGTATGTTTTTTTATTGTAAATGATTACATTTTTGTTAATAATCGCTTAAATTGCGTAAATTTTCAAGAGGCCACCCGGGAAAAAAGAGAGAAAATGAGAGATTTTAAATAAAATAAATGGTAAAATGAGATTAATCGGAATATTCGTTATGATATTTTGAAAAACGTAATAAATTAAGAATAATAAAAGTAAGAAAAAAGTTTTTGTACGCCAAAATTAAAATAATTTGTAGCCGATGCTCAATAAATTTCCGCTTTTCCAGGATTTTATACCCGATACACTATAAATTTCCGCTTTCCTGGCGTTTTGTTTTCGTTGAAAAAGCCTGCTTCTAGAGCTGGATAAAACAAAAAATTAAAGTGGAACCAGTATACTCGCGAAAATGCTGGTGTTAAGAGCCGCATAAAAAGGAAAATTAAGTGGAAACAGTATAATATTTTATGAAAAATCTGTATTTAAACAGAGAGGGGGCACCGAGAGATTTTGTGGCCGTGAGGTAAACGATAAATATGGAAGGGCCTTCTTTCGTTTTTCGGTTTTATCTTTCGGAAAGCAGGTATTTTACGAAATAAAATGTAAAAAAACGGAATTATGTAGCGGAAATTATGTGTACCCGATGTACGAGAAAATTCCACTTTCCCGGCATTTTACCAGCTAAAAATGGGTGCTTTCAGAGCCGCATAAAAAGGAAATTTAAATGAGAACCGGTATGATATATACGGAAATTTAAACGAGAATCGGCATCATATGTCGTGCATGAAGAACAAAGATTATGGAATGTCTGCAAATATAATTCTGAATGTAATTCGGGACGAAAAATATGCCATTTAATATTATGAAATTCCGAATCTGGTGCCACATAATTCTGAAAATAAGCCTGGAGAGAAAAAAGCAAAATTTGATAGGGCGCGAAAAGACATATTCTGTACCTGTAATTTTTATTGAAAGAGCACAAATTTTTATTG
>JAUNBR010000057.1:0-14069 GCA_030527015.1 Planctomycetia bacterium | reverse complement strand
ACCGGGAACTTAAAGCCACATAAAATGGAAATTTAGCCACGCAAAATGAAAATTTAATGGAGAAGCGGTATAAAATGTTTAGAACGTAAAACACAGCGTACAGGGAAAATGGAAAATTTATGTATTTTTGAGAAAAATAGAACTTCTCCCCCTTTTCAAAAAAATTTTCAGAGTTAAAATACACGGGTTCTATTTTAAATTTCGCTTTGTGCGGCTCCGTATGCAGGTGTTTTTAGCGAAAAATGCCGGTGAAGCGGAATTTTATAGTGTGTCAGGTATAAAAAATCTTTATTTGGTAAGATTTCACGTAAATATGAGCTTCATTCACGACAGTTGAATGGGCGCACAGTGAATCATGCGCGCCGATGCGCTGTAAATTTTCAGCTCACACACATTTTCATGTGCTTTTTATTTTGCTAAAATACATGTTTTTGTGCTGTATAAAACAAAATTTAAAATAAATTCAGTATTAGTTCGCATCCCATATTTTACTCCGGCCGCCTATGAAAAGAAAATTTTTGAAAATTCTTTTGGTGGAGACGGATAAAAAATAGGTAAACGAAAAAAATAAAGAAAATTTTATAAAAAATTCTTCCCTCCCCCCTAGGCAGGAAGATTAAAGTGGATATAATTTTACCAAAATCATGGGTTTCATCCCAAGAATAAGGTTTTTTGTGTTTAATGTGAACCCACGTGAAAAACTCTTTAAGGTTTTTAATTAAAATCTTTCAGCTGGGTTTTACTTTAAGCAAAATCTTTGGAAATTTGGAGTCAGACGGAGGTTTGTGTGTCAGGACAGTCTAGACAATTTGTACGTATACGGATGGAAGCATATGATCATGCTGTGATCGATCAGAGTGCATCAGAAATTGTAGATGCTGCGAAGCGCACGGGGTCAATTGTTCGTGGCCCGATTCCTCTTCCGACTCGAATTGAGCGATATACGGTTCTTTCAGGTCCGCATGTCGACAAAAAATCTCGTCAGCAATTTGAGATTCGGACGCATAAACGTCTGATCGATATTCTTGATGTAACCAAAAAAACGATTGACGCCCTGAATAAATTAAGTTTACCGGCAGGCGTCGAAATAAAGATTAAAGCTGCAAATTAAGTTTTGTCTGAATACTCTTGTCACGGTACAGTCTAACTAGAATTCTAGTGAAATTTCAGTAGGAATCAGTAAAATAAACTGTGAGGGGTGGCAAAAAATGCTGAGGCGGTAAGTATAAGTAAAAATTTAATATAAGCTTAAGTAAAATATAATAATAGTAAATAATTTATATTTGAAATTTATGATCCGTATAAATATGAATCATATGTTATCGCTGAGGTGGTAAAAAATTTCACAGAAATGTGAGAAATTCACGAAAGTGAAGAAAAATTGTGAGACGCACGAGGAATCGACGCTGTTTTCTGCCGAAATGAAAAGAGGCCGAGGTTCGCGGATCACGAAACGGAAAGCAGATTTTGATAAAAGTAAAAGTCAGGAAAGCAAGTACAAGTCGAGTGTTTTTGGATAAGACCCGCGTCTGGTAGAAAGCGGTAATCTTCCGAAAGGCGACAGAAAGGTGAGTCAGATGGGAATAGGTTTACTCGGACGTAAAATCGGAATGACCCAGGTTTATGAAACCACAGGAAAAGTTGTTCCGGTAACAGTAATTCAGCTGGGGCCATGTGATGTTCTTCAGGTGAAAACGCTGGAGCGAGACGGTTATGAAGCCGTTCAGTTAGGTTACGGGGACAAATCTCGTCGTGCTGCCACCCGCGCGGAGCGTGGTCATGTCGCGAATATCGACAGCAAGCGTCAAAAAGCCAGAATTGCCGCTGGAATTGAGTCTGCTGCGAAAGCTAATTGTGAGCCAAAGACTTTTGTCAAAGAATTCCGGGTACCTGTCGAGGGATTTAGTGTCGGCCAAAAACTGAACGTCAGTGTTTTTGACGGTGTTACGGCGGTAGACGTTACCTCGGTCAGTAAAGGACGTGGTTATGCTGGTACGATGACGCGTCATAATTTTGCGGGGCAGCGCGCTTCGCACGGTGTGAAAAAATGTCATCGTCACATGGGTGGTACGGGCTGTAGTGCGTATCCGAGCCGTGTTCTGAAAGGTAAGAGAATGCCGGGGCAGTACGGCGCAAAACAGGTCACTCAGAGAAATATTGCTTTGGTGAGTTGTGACGCAGAGAATAATCTCGTTTTGATTAAAGGCGCGGTTCCTGGTCCGAATGGTGGATTCGTGTCCGTGCGTCCGACGAACATGTTACCCAGACCACGAAAGTTTGACGGAACGCTGGTCTCGGTGGAAAACTAATTATCAGATTTTTTATATCTGATTTACGGAAGTTTTCTGTTTTCCTGACATATTCATTTTGCTGAAATTTTAAGCAGCGAATCGTGTTAGACGAAAATTTACTGTAAGTCAGTCATATAAGGCAGAATCTGAAAAAATATATTTTTGGACGAACCGTATATTTACTGTCGCTTCACGGCGCGGTAATGGAAGATAGCCATTTTCTGAGGTTCGCAGGGATATTTTCTGCAGGCACGCTCTGAGGAAAATATTTGGTTAGAAGTTCTTTATTTGGAATGGATGAATTATGTTGGAATTACCAATTTATAATTGCTCTGGCGCGCAGGTTGGCACATATGAGCTGGATCCAGAAGAAATAGCGGCTACGATAAGTAAGCAGCTTCTTCATGATGCAGTGGTTATGTACCAGTCGAATCAGCGACAGGGAACCGCGAAAACGAAAACGCGCGGTGAGGTTTCGGGTTCAACGAAAAAAATGTATCGGCAGAAGGGTACCGGTAACGCTCGTGCGGGTTCAAAACGCAGTGGTGTTCGCCGCGGTGGTGGTCATATTCATGCAAAAATGCCACGTGACTGGCGCCTGAAGATGCCTCGAAAGGCGTTACAGACGGCCACTCGTATGGCTCTGCGTGCGAAACTGGATTCTGATTCCGTCATGATTCTTGATGACGTCCGTTTTGATGCGCCGAAAACGAAAGATTTTGTGGCGATTTTAAATGCACTGTCGGTTTCGGATACTCGCGTATTATTTACCATACCTGGTTATGATGTGAATGTTTACAAAAGTGGGCGTAACGTTCCGAAAGTTACGGTATTACCGGTTTCAGACATTAATGCGCTGGAAATTCTCTTACCCAAAAAGATCGTGATTACCAAAGCAGCTTTAGATGCTTTCCGTGGTAAGATCGCATCCAGAAAACCAGAAACCACCGAGTCGGTAGAAAGGGCGTAAAATGACAGAGATCATAAGTGCTGGCATCTTACTTGAGCCTTATCAGGTAATAATTCGTCCGTTGGTTACAGAAAAAGGACTTCATAAAGCAGAGCGCACGAATGGTTATGCTTTCCAGGTCCACCCGGATGCAACAAAAGATGACATTCGTCAGGCCGTGGAATCTCTTTTTGATGTAAAGGTTACGCGAGTAAATACGCAAAACCGGAAGGGAAAAACGCGTCGTTATAAGCAGAAGACATATAAAACGAAAGCCTGGAAAAAAGCGATCGTTTTCCTTCATGATGATTATAGAATAGATTTCTTTTAATGGATGATTGACTCAGTCGTTGTGCAAAATCTGAGGCATTTCCAGCCTCCGATAGGAATACAACAGAACAGGAAAAAAGCATGGGAATTAAAAAATATAAACCTACTTCTCCCGGCCGCCGTGGTGCGTCAGTCAGCGATTTCGCTGAACTCACTCCAGGCGCGAAACCTGAGAAGTCGCTGCTGGAACCAAAGAAACGCAGCAGTGGGCGTAATAACCAGGGAGTAATTACAGCACGTCATCGTGGCGGTGGCCATAAAAAGCAGTACCGATTAATCGATTTCCGCCGAAATAAGGATGGCGTGCCCGCCGTGGTTCATTCGATTCAGTATGATCCGAACCGTACCGCGAATATCGCATTATTATATTATGCTGATGGTGATAAACGATATATTTTAGCACCGAATGGTCTGAAAAAAGGAATGAAAGTTGTTAGTGGTCCAGATGCACCTCCGGAAGTCGGAAACTGCATTCCTCTGAAAAACATTCCTTTAGCGACAGTGATTCACAGTATCGAATTACAGCCTGGCCGTGGCGCGTGTATGTGTCGTTCCGCGGGAACTTCCGCGACCTTAATGGCGCGTGACGGTGAATGGGCACAGATTACACTGCCCAGCGGAGAAATTCGCCGAATTCCCAGCGCGTGTCGTGCGGTAATTGGCGTGGTCGGAAATTCGGACCACATGAATATCGTAATTGGAAAAGCCGGTCGAAACCGGTGGATGGGACGTCGGCCGCATGTTCGAGGAACTGCGATGAACCCGATCGATCACCCGCACGGTGGTGGTGAAGGACGAACAAAAGGTGGTCGTCATCCGGTCACCCCGCAAGGAAAACCGACGAAGGGTGGTTCCACGCGTAAACGTCATAAGGCATCCAATAAGGCAATCATTCGTCGCCGCAAGTCGCGTCGTTATGGTCAATTAAAACTCGTTAAATAAGGAATAGGGACGAATGGGACGTTCAACAAAAAAAGGTCCTTATGTGGACCCTAAACTTTACGACAAAGTAATGAAGCAGCTCGATTCCGGCTCGAAGGATCCGATCAAGACATGGGCGCGCCGATGCACGATCATTCCGGAATTTGTGTCCTTTACTTTTCAGGTTCATAATGGGAAGATGCACGTAAACGTGTTTGTGACGGAAGAAATGGTCGGTCATAAACTCGGAGAATTTGCTCCTACGCGTATTTTCAGGGGCCACGGTGGTAAGGGTAAGCGATAAGCAAAATTGGGGGTGTGGTTCAGCAGCACACTCAGAAGAGAAAAAGGACAAGCGATGGATAAAGCAGAATATAAAGCAGTATATAGATATGCCCGCATCAGCCCACGCAAGTTGCGCTATATGGCGGATCTTGTCAGAGGTAAGTACGCGGATGAAGCGTTGGAGATACTGAAGTATCAGCCGAATCGTGGAGCCCGATTACTTGAGAAACTGATTTTAAGTGCGCGGGGAAACGCGGTGGATAGACGTGTCCGTGATGTGGATTCTTTGATGATCACGGAATTATGTGTAGATGGTGGCCCGATGTTTAAGCGATTTCGTCCGAAAGCACGTGGGTCTGCCTCGGTAATTAAGAAGCGAATGTCACACATTCGAATCACGCTGAGTTAATCCACGGGCCACAGCCCAGAACATTCACAAGAGAAATTAATATGGGACAAAAAGTAAATCCAATTGCATATCGAACGGGAGTATTCCTTGGATGGAAAAGCCGCTGGTATGCGTCGAAGAAAGAGTTTGCGGAACTGCTGGTTGAAGACCAGAAAATAAGAAATTTTATAAAGAAACGCAGAGTTACTGTCATCAAGACAGGTGATGATGGTAAAGCGACGAAAAAAGATGATCACGCGATGTATCCGCGGATTTCAAAAATTGAAATTGAGCGGACACGCGACGAGGTAAAGGTAATCCTTTACTCAGGTCGGGCGGGCGCACTGACGCGGCCGGGCGGAAAAATGCTGGAAGAACTTCAGATTGATTTACAAAACCTGATTGGTCGTCGTATTTCACTGGAAGTTCGGGAAGTGAAAAACCCGGTAGTGGATGCGCAGCTGATTGCAGAAGATATTGCGGATCAGCTGGCGAAGCGTGCGAGTTTTCGCCGTGCGATGAAACATGCGATAGAACAGGCGATGCACCCTGATACTGGGGGAGCAAAAGGGATAAAAATTCAACTTTCCGGTCGTTTGGGCGGTGCGGAAATGTCGCGTCGCGAGAAGGCGATCGAAGGGAGTATTCCACTGTCGACTCTTCACGCAAATATTGACTACGGATTCCATGAAGCCATGATTGCTCAGGGGCACATCGGGATTCAGGTGTGGATAAATCAGGGTACTTTTAGCGAGGATAAGACCGATGGCGTTGATGCCGAAACGAATAAAACATCGAAAAACCCAAAGAGGTCGTATAAGAGGTAACGCGACGCGTGGAAACCGAGTCGTCTTTGGTGAGTATGGTTTACAGGCGGTGCAGGGCGGCTGGATTCCAGCGAAAACGATCGAAGCTGGTCGTATCGCTGCTCAGCAGTATCTGCGTGGTGAGGGAAAATTATACATAAGAATTTTCCCGGATAAACCGATTACCTCGATTCCTCTGGAGACCCGAATGGGTAAGGGAAAAGGAGAACCGGATTATTGGGCGGCGGTCGTCAAACCGGGTACGGTACTGTATGAAGTAGGCGGTGCCACAGAAGAAGCAGTCCGTCTGTGTTTTGCCCGTCTGGCACACAAAATGCCGGTTCGAGTAAGAATGGTACACAGAAAATTAAAGTAAAACGTTTAAGCATATTGAGGTGTAATCATGAAAGCGTCACAGCTTCGGGAAAAAAATAGTGAACAGCTTCAGTATGAGCTGAACGAGACGATTAAAAGTCTGTTTAATCTGCGACTCCAGGCTCAGAGTGAACGACTGAACGCTCCCAGTGAGTTATTAAAAAAGCGTCGTTTGATCGCCCGAATCAAAACGATTTTACGTGAACGTGAAATTGAGTCGCAAATCGTTTCACTAAAAGGTGAAGGCGAATACGTCGTTGTACAGGAATTCTAAATAAAAGGAACTCAGGATCATGCCAAAAAAAGTCGTAGTTGGCGTCGTTACCAGCGACAAGATGAATAAAACACGCCGGGTGGAAATGGCCCGACTGGTGAAACATCCGAAATATGGAAAGTTTATTCGGCAGAAGACGGTGTGTATCGTTCATGATGAAAATAATGAGTCGAAGCTGGGAGACACGGTGGAAATCATCGAGGCGCCGCCGAAATCGAAGCGTAAGCGCTGGAATTTTGTAAAGGTCGTCGCGAAAAGCCGGCTGGTTGACGTGACCGCCATGCGTCTTGCGGCGAAGGAACAGGCGAAAGCTGAAGAGTGAGATATACCGAGAAGCGAATTTCGTCGCTGAATGTCAGCTGTGCGGAATTTGGTAGTGCGGAAGCGAAAACAGGACGTGTCTGCTGACAGAGATTATTTTATCATCTGCCGCGAAGAGATTCATTTCCTGTAATTTAGCGAAGCAAGAAGGCTGCTGTCGGAGCCACACGGTGGGAAAAGTGGAACACCGGTTCTGCAGCAGAGCATCGATTCGATTCTTTCAGAAGTGTGAATTGTGGAAGATGCAGAAATTCAGAGTGTATCGGGAATAAAATTTGTAATTTTTAAGATAGAATTTTAAGGTGTCATAATGATCCAGATGCAAACGCGGCTGAATGTGGCCGATAACACGGGTGCGAAGGAATTGATGTGCATCAAAGTTTTGGGTGGGACGCATCGTCGTACCGCCAGACTGGGAGACGTCATCGTTTGCAGCATTAAAAGTGTGATTCCCGGCAGTGACATAAAAAAGGGCGGCGTTTGCCGAGCTGTTATTGTCCGGACGAAATATCCCGCTCGACGTGAAGACGGCAGTTATGTTCGGTTTGATTCGAATGCCGTGGTAATTATAGACAAGGACAATAATCCGCGTGGGACGCGTATTTTTGGAGCCGTTGCTCGTGAACTTCGCGAGCGTGGATTCATGAAAATCGTGAGCCTCGCCAGTGAGGTGGTCTGATGCGTATCCGAAAAGGTGATAAAGTACGAGTAATTTCCGGCTTAAAGAAAGGGAAAACGACGAAAGTTGTTTCTGTTGATCACGAAGCTGGGAAGGTTCTGGTAGAGGGCGTGAATACGGTCAAGAAGCATGTTCGGCCCAACAAAAGGAATCCGCAGGGAGGAATTTTAGAGATAGACATGCCGATCGACATATCAAATGTTCAGTTAGTTTGTGAAAGCTGTAATCAGCCGACGCGAGTAGGGGCACGTATTCTCCCGGATGGAAGTAAAGAGCGTTTTTGTAAGAAGTGTAATGCGTCCATTGGGCAAATTTCACCTCCGAAAAAATCCAGAGTTTCTAAATAAAAGTTTTAGTTGAGTGTTGCACAATCCAACACGTGGAAGAAATGGGAAGAAATATGATTCCGAGACTTCAGGAAAAATATAAGAGTGAGATTCTCCCGGAGCTGGTAAAACAGCTTGGGCGGCAGAATGTTATGTCTTTGCCGAAGATCGAAAAGATCATCATTAACATGGGCGTCGGCTCTGCGATTAACGAGAAGAAGCACATGGATGATGCGGTAGACGCATTAACACAGATTAGCGGCCAGAAGCCAGTGATTACCTCAGCGCGGAAATCGATTGCAGGATTTCGATTACGTGAAGGGATGAAAATTGGTTGTAAAGTGACATTACGTCACCAGCGCATGTATGAATTTTTGGATCGTCTTATTAGTTTAGCACTTCCGCGAGTGCGAGACTTTCGGGGATTAAATCCGAATGGTTTTGATAAACGCGGGAATTATAATATGGGACTTTCCGAGCAGTTGGTATTCCCTGAGTTGAATCCAGATAAATTCACTCGGCCACAGGGAATGACGATTACGATCGTAACCAGTGCGAAAAATGATGAGGAAGCACGGCTTTTACTGAAATTGTTCGGAATGCCGTTCAAAGCTACGTAATAAATCAGGGAGCAGAGTAAATGGCGAGTAAATCAAAGATTGCTAAAGCAAGTCGAACGCCCAAGTTTTCGACCCGTCGCGAAAATCGTTGCCTTTTGTGTGGCAGGCCGCGGGCAGTTTATCGTAAATTCGGAATTTGCCGTATTTGTTTCCGCAATTTGGCAGACCAGGGGAAAATTCCTGGTGTTAAGAAAGCAAGTTGGTAAAGGGGAAAAAAGCTATGATGACTGATCCCATTGCAGATATGTTGACAAGAATTCGAAACTCAGTCCGAGTGGAGCGTCCTTTTGTGGATCTGCCCATGTCGAATGTCAAGAAGAATCTGGCAGAAGTGTTGAAGCGCGAAGGTTATATTTGGGACTGGGAAGTTGTGGAACAAGAGAATCCGCGTAGTCGAACACGATCACGCCTGGTTCCGGTTTTACGATTACAGTTAAAATATGGTCCGAATGGTGAAAGAGTGATTCGGCATTTAAAAAGAGTGAGTAAGCCTGGTCGGCGTGTATACGTTGGAGCAGAGAATTTGAAACCAGTTTTGAATGGACTGGGAATCACGATTCTCAGCACGAGTCATGGATTACTCAGTGACAGAGAAGCGCGGGTAAGAAACCTGGGTGGTGAAGTTCTCTGTGAGGTGTGGTAAGAAGCGCCAAGCGGGCCGGGTTTTCTCGAAGCTTGTGGCTTTTGGGGAGTGAAGTGTGTCAGAGAATATTTCATTTTAAGCACACTGGCGCGGCCTGAAGAACTGGAAGATGTGTACTGGTTCCATTATAAATTTCTGTTTCAGGGAATAAAAAGATTTTTCTCAAGCACGGGCATTTTCAGAAGAGAATGTTTATGAAATGTGGGTTTATAGTGTATCAGGTATAAAACATTCATTTTTGATAAGGTGGTATTCAAATGTCGCGAATTGGAAATAAGCCTATTACATTACCGCAGGGCGTCAAGACGACGATTACGGAAGATCTGATTGTGGTCGAAGGACCTAAAGGTAAATTGGAATTTCCCATCGCTGCGTGGATTAAGGTAAGCCTGGACGAAGAGAAGAATGTCGTAAATATAACGCGCGCAAATGATGAGCGGAAGAGTCGTGCATTTCATGGACTGACGCGTGCGATGATTAATAATATGGTCATCGGAGTCACGTCGGGGTATGAAAAACGGTTGGAGCTTGTCGGCGTGGGTTATGTTGCGGCGGTGCAGAATCAAGTATTGCAGTTAAGAGTCGGAATGGCCACGGAAGTGCAGGTGCCGATACCGGCAGGATTAACGGTGACATGCCCTGACCAGACACATGTTTTGATTCAGGGAATAGATAAGCAGCAGGTTACGCATTTTGCAGCGGCAGTGCGAGCGAAACGACCGCCGGAACCGTATAAGGGAAAAGGTATCCGTTATCAGGGCGAGAATGTTCGTCGCAAGCAGGGTAAAGTTATGGCAAAATAACACAGCGATTAAGTGGAATCGTTTGTATATACGGATTTTACTAAAAGTTTCTGTTTTTAGCGGTTTTTTACCCAATGCACGATAAGTTTCCGCGTTTCCAGGCATTATGTTTTGCTGAAAAGGCTGGCGTTTTGGGACGCGGGAACGGAAATTTAAGGTGAGATCAGAACCGCAGCAATCATTTTAGGCATCATGAAAGCGGCGAAACAGAAATTTACGGGTCAAGAAGTATAATAACCTAAAACTAACGGTGATTGGATTCGCCGGCTAACAATCGAAAATAAAAATGGAACAGAGCAAAATTAATACGAAACAGCGTCAGCGTCGGGCATGGCGGGTCTCGAATCGGATCAAGAAGAATTCCACGCGGCCGCGAATGTCAGTCAATCGAAGTTTGAAGAATATAAGTGTTCAGATAATTGATGATAAGACTGGAACGACATTAGCATATGCCAGTTCGCAGGATAAGGAATTATCTCAGACGTTAAAATATGGTGGAAATGTGGCGGCCGCGAAAGTTGTGGGAGAGGCCATAGCGCGTCGAGCTCTGGAAAAAGGAGTCACGGCAGTAACGCTGGATCGTCGTCATTATAAGTATCATGGTCGAGTTGCGGCGCTTGCGGATGCGGCGCGTGAGGCGGGTTTAGATCTGGGCGGTAAAACAGAAGAAGTGCCACAGGAATAGTAAAAACGGATAAATCGGAGTCCGAGGTACTAAAAAGATTTTCATATTGAGTTGGAGAAGTGCGTTCAGGACGTGAGATTATTTAGCGAAGATGTGAAATGAATTAAGTGAAGCGGAATAGGGTGAAGTGGAAGTTTCCACGGCTTTATTTTCTAATGCCGAACTGAATTTTTGATTAGGAACAAAATACATGTCAACTGATATTATGGAAAATGCCCAGCAGATTCAGGAAAAAGTAGTCAAAGTACGCCGATGTGCTGCTGTGGTAAAGGGAGGCCGCCGTTTCAGTTTTGCCGCGCTGGTAGTCGTCGGAGATGGAAATGGTCGAGTGGGCTGTGGATACGGAAAAGCGAATGAAGTTCCTCCAGCGGTGGAGAAAGCCACGAAGGATGGAAAGCGGAGTATGATGTCTGTGACACTGGATGGAACGACGATTCCGCATGAAGTTCATGGTCGTTTTGGCACCGCACGTGTTGTGCTGGTACCGGCACGGCCCGGAACAGGAATTATCGCGGGTGCCGCGGTTCGTTCGGTGTGTGAAGCATGTGGAATTCAAGATATTTTGACGAAGAGTTTTTCATCGAATAATCCTTTGAACCTGGTGAAGGCGACTTTAAACGCGCTGGAACAAATTCGGTCAAAACAGGAAGTCGAGCGCTTACGTCATGTTACGTTAAGTTAAGGCGAATAAAGTGAGACGGTAACGACTTGCGTGGCATAAAGAGTCTGCTTTTGTCTCGAAGAAATACTGAGGAGTGAAATAATGAATCTTACCAGCGTGAATACTGGAATTATGAAGAACCGGAAGCCGAAGCGCCTGGGACGTGGAAAAGGTACGGGGCAGGGAAAGACGGCCGGTCGTGGTCATAAGGGTTTTGGAAGCC
Organism: Planctomycetia bacterium; assembly: GCA_030527015.1. Lineage (GTDB taxonomy): Bacteria > Planctomycetota > Planctomycetia > Pirellulales > Thermoguttaceae > RGIG3701. Next base: position 2,489 of record JAUNBR010000057.1, on the reverse strand, counting down.
GAAATGGTTCTTCCATGAACGTGATCTTTGAAGGTGGTCAGATGCCTCTGGTGCGCCGAATCCCGAAACGTGGTTTTAATAATCCCCATGCTCTGGAAGTGGCGATCGTTAATCTGGATCTTATCGACGCATATTTTGAAGATGGTGAAGAAGTTACCATTCAGAGCCTGAAAGAAAAGGGAGTTTTGAAGCACCGTTATGATGTGCTTAAAATTCTCGGTGATGGTGAATTAACGAAAAAGGTTAAAATCGTGGCGCACCGATTTAGTGGAAGTGCGAAAGAGAAAATTTCTGCTGTCGGTGCGGAAATCGAAATTTTACCTGGTAAAAAACCTCTGGTGAAATTCCAAAAAAAAGAGCAGAAGGCTTAAATCGAAATTTTAACGAAAAATAATAAGAGTGGCGTTTTTTGACGTCACTTTTTTTATGGATTCTGGACTTTCACTGCGATTATACCCGATATGCTAAAATCTGCATTCATGGCATTTTGCTTCCCTGAAAATGCCTGCTTTTAGAGCCGCAGAAAACGGAAAATTAAAGTGAAACCAGTTCTGTATGCCGAAATGAAAAAGAAAAAAATTTATTATGTGTCAGGTGTCATGTTCTGTAAAATTCCTTTAACGGAGAATGTTATGAAGTTTTTTTATGGTATATCGTTTCTTCTGGCGTTATTTTTTGGTGTGAGTGAAATCTTTCCAGCAGAGAAGAAACCTAATATAATTTTTATTATGTCGGATGACCATACGGCGGAAGCTATTTCTTGTTATTCGGAACTGGCGCCCCATTTAAAAGGAGTGGTACAGACACCGAATATAGACCGAATCGCGGAAGAGGGAATGCGTTTTGATCGTGTTTTTTGTAATTTTTCATTGTGTTCGCCCAGCCGTGCAAGTATTATGACAGGGCAGTATTCTCATCGTACGGGCGTTCGGATGTTAAATGGGCGGATTCTTGAAAGCTGTAACTGGGTTTCGGAGGAACTTCAAAAAGCAGGTTATAAAACTGCGCTGATCGGAAAATGGCATTTACAGAATGTGCCGAAAGGTTTTGATCATTACTGTATCGTAAAAGAGCAGGGTGATTATTTTGATCCGCTGTTTATTACTCCTGAAGGGGAAGAAAAATGTAAAGGTTACGCGACGGATGTTTATACGGATAAGGCACTTCAGTGGCTGGAATCTGTCAGGGAAACGTCGTCGGAGAAAGATGCGCCGTTTTGTCTGATGCTGCATTATAAAGCGACACATTATCCTTTCGATTATCCACCGCGATATGAGAATCTGTATGAGGGGAAGGAAATCCCGGAGCCGGAGAACATGTATGAAGATCGGCAGCAGAGCAGTCCGCTTTTAAAGGCACGTACGCCGTCTATCGTCAGTCTGTATTATCCTCTGCATAAAGATGATAAGTCTCCGCTGATGAAGAAGCCGGAAAATGATTCTCCGGATGCGATTACAAAAGTCGGTTATCAGCATATTATGCATAAGTATCTGCGCTGTGCGAAATGTGTGGATGAAAATGTTGGCCGCGTTCTGGCGTATTTAGATGAAAATGGGCTGACAAAAAATACAGTGATTATTTATACATCTGATCAGGGTTACTGGCTGGGGCAGCACGGACTGTATGATAAAAGGATTATTCTTGATGAGTCCATCCGAATGCCTTTTGTGGTACGGTACCCTAAGGAAATTCCGTCTGGGAGCGTCTGTGGAGAACTGATTTCGAATGTGGATTTTGCGCAAACTCTGATGGATTTTGCAGGAATCAAAGAAAAAGATGTACCTGAAAATATGCAGGGGTACTCGTTTCGTTCTCTGATGCGTGGTGAGGTGCCGGCACGGTGGAGAGAAGGCCTGTTTTATTGTTATACGTCGCAGCCCGCCCACTGGGGAGTAAGAACAAAACAGTATACGCTGGCATGTTTTCCAGATACGGAAAAAGTGGAGCTGTATGATAATTTTAAGGATCCCCGACAAAATGTGAATGTGGCAGAGAACCCGGAATATGCAGAGGTTCTGAAGGAAATGAAGGCGGTGCTGGCACGTGTAATGGAAGAAATCGAAATCGATAAAACTCGGCTTCCCGGCGGTGTGAACCAGTATGAGAATGACTGCGGGGAAGAAGCACCTCTGTGAATTCTAAAAAGAGATGTCTCATACGAAAGAAAGTAATGTAGGAATAAAACCTGTTCTAAAATGTGCGCAGTTCACATTCCAGGTTTTCCATTAAACTTCCGTTTTTTTCGGCCACGAAAGTTTAGGGGATTTTAGCGAGAAGCAAAAATATCGAAAAAGCGGAAGTTTATCCTGATTCCACGTGACATTTCGTTTCATCATGGTCCCATTTTATATTTCCGCTTTATGCGGCTCTGAAAGCAGGCATTTTCGGTGAAGCAAAAATGCCTGAGAAGCGGGATTTTATCGTGTATCGGGTATATATACTCATTCCAATTTAAAATTTCGCAAAAGTTTTGTCAAAATTTGCACGAT
>JAUNBR010000056.1:1447-26728 GCA_030527015.1 Planctomycetia bacterium | reverse complement strand
ATTTCGCGGAAAATACATGCTTTCAGAAACACGAAAACGAGAATTTTTACCCGATGCATGATAAGTTTCGCCTCCTCGGCTTTTTTATTTCGCGGAAAATACATGCTTTCAGAAACACGAAAACGAGAATTTTTACCCGATACATGATAAGTTTCGCCTCCTCAGCTTTTTTGTTTCGCGGAAAATGCCGGAATTTTAGAGCACAAAAAACAGGAAATTAAAGTAAAATCCACACACCTCTGCCGGTATCATTTTACGCACGACATATTATACTCGCCCATTTTCGACATTTCATTTTTTACACGGATTCCGCTTTAAAATGGTGTTTTTTCGACACACGACATACTTCTGCTGAGAGTAAACGTATTCTCGTGAATTTTATACTCGAAGCACACCTATAAATTTTCATTTCCCCTGTCCGCCGACAGACAGGCCAGCATTTTATGCACGATGCACGATGCATTTCCGCTTCCCAGGCATTTTGTTTCGCGGAAAATGCCTGGCTTTCGGAACTGCGCAAAAAACGAGAATTTAAAGGAGAATCAGGATTCCCTGCCGAAGGGACAGGCAGGAGTGAACATACCGAATTTTGTAAATGCACAAAATGGAAATTAAAAAAAGTAGAGTCAGTATAAGGACATCAAAAATTATTAAACGGTGTTTCCATAAACGGAACCTAAGATAAAACCATTCTCGGTAACCTCTCATGAAATTACCTAAAAAACTCGTTAGCGGCACGGCGTTTACCAGTATCGGCACACTGGTCAGCCGGATTCTGGGTTTATTAAGGGAAATGATGTGCGCCAATTTATGGGGAATGTCCTCCGGGATCATGGATGCTTTCGTTCTTGCACTGCGCATACCGTTTTTTTTTCGAAGATTATTTAGTGAGGGAGTTCTAGGAATCAGTTATATTCCTGTTTTATCATATGAAATCGCGAAAGCTCAAAAAGAAACGATTCATCCTGCAGAGGAAGACAGAAAAAATCAGGAGGCCGATTATACCAAAATTTGGAAAATCGTTTCGACTGTTTTTACATTTTTAGTTTTAATACTTTCTGGACTGGTGTTACTGGCAGAAGGAGTCTGCCTGGCGATCATGTTTTTTCGCGGAGAAGTGCCCGCGACTCAGGATCTTTTCCTGAAATTACTGATGATTTCTCTTCCTTCGGCATTACTGATCTGCCTGATCGCGCAGCTGGCCTCCACACTTCAGGCATTTCACAGATTTTTGATTCCCACGTTCCCGCCGATTTTTATTAATGCGGTCATTCTGATTCAGCTGTGTACCATCACGATACATGTTACCGATCCATATACCCAGGCAATTATTGTTACCGTGGGCATGACCACTTCCGGCCTTTTTCCTATTCTATTTTTGTGGTTTTCGCTCTGGCGCGGAAACGGGCTCCGTTTTCATTTCGATTATTCAGGAACTAAATATATTCTCAGAAGAATCCTCCATGGAATGCTTCCCATGATGCTGGGATTAATGATCATCCCACTTAACGCCATGATCAGCAGTCTGATCGCCTGGATGTTTTCCGCTCCTAATGAAAGTACCTGTTATATATGGTGGCTCCCTGGTCATCTGGAATATCCCCTGTGTCAGGGTGCGGTTTCAGCACTCGCACTGGGAGAACGGATTTACCAGTTTCCACTGGGGCTTTTAGGGATTCCGGTGGCGATTACGATCTTCCCCATGCTCAGTCGTGTGGCGGCCACGGGTAATATCACAGAACTGTCCCAATTACTGACGCGCGGACTGTGTATGACTCTTTTTTGGGCCATTCCCGGTTCCGTAGGATTAATGTTTATCGTGACCCCTTTAGTAAATATCCTTTTTCAGCACGGTGAATTTTCCCATGAAGACAGTCTTCGCGTGGGACATATGGCAATTATTTTTTCCTCCGCATGCTGGGCATTCTGTCTTTTACCGGTGCTGATTCGCGGATTTTATATTTTAGGTGATCGTCAGACCCCCATGCGGATCGGGGCTTATATCGCCGGCATGAACATTCTGCTGAATCTTTTACTGATCTGGTTTTTTGCGGAATCAGGTTTAGCCATATCTGTAACCATACTGGCCATTATTCACGTTTTTTGGCTGGCATTTTTTCTTCATTATCGTCTGCTGCGGCTTTCTCTGCCTCTGATCGCACTTCGAACTTTTCGCTGTATTACCGCCGTTCTTGTGATGACGGGGGTCTGCTTTTTACCTTTCATGCAAAACTGGCTGGCCAGCATAAGCACAGATGGAGAACATTTTTACCGTTTAGTAAGTCTTTTACTGTATATCGTCACCGCTGGAAGTATTTATCTGTTTAGTTACTGGATAATAAAAGGTTTTACCTTTCACCTGGAAAAGAAAATTGGGTATTAGTCGGTTCACTGAAAGCAGATAACTTCTTTTATACCTGACGCACCTATACTGGTTCCAAATTAAAATTTCGTTTTGTGCGGCTCTAAAAGCAGGCTTTTTCAGCGAAGCAAAAAAGCCGGTGAAGCTAAATTTTATAATGTATCGGGTATAAAAGCATGAAATTTTTTATGGACATGGAATATCTTTCATCTGAAAATCATATTCCACAGCATAAATTCCCGTGGAGCGAGGAAACACCAGTTTCCAGCCTTTCAGATCTTCATTCGGCTGTGGAAAATACAGATCAAGAGAAATTTCATTCGTCGTCTGCCGCAAAAGCTCATAACCGGTGGACTCTATTTTTTGACCGGTGGGAGATTCCAGCCATGCAGGATTCTGATAAACCCAGGTACGGTGAGATTCCATCGCGCCGTGTGCCTCATGGTAACGATAACGGAGAGTGGCCACAAGCATATTTTCTTTTTTCTCCACATCCTGTGCGGAAGGTTTAACTTCTTTGCGCAGACGGGAAAATGTTACCAGGACAGATGCCACATACTGAGTTTCTGCGGGAAACATACGATTCACCTTCCGTTCCAGATCAGTAAATGTAAATGGGTATTTCGCGCCGGCGATCACTGCACTCAATTTTCCCTGAACGGTTACGGCAGATGCCGTACGGAGAATTTCCCAGTCTGTCGGATCTGTTACCGTTAATGGAATATCAAAATTCGTGAAAATCGTATTTATCCCCACGGGCACTTCATGTACGCGGGAAAGAAATTTCAGTTCATGTAAATCATTCTTCTCTCCTGAAGATACAGCAGAAGATGAATTTTTCACAGACACGGACGGCACATGAGAATTCACCGCTAAAATTTTTGAAAGCTGAACATTCAAAAAAATGGCCGTCAGTCGGGGTTCCCATGCGATTTCTGTCTGAAGCTGCGTGGAATGAATATCTTCTGTAAGAAGAAGTGAAGACGTCAGTTTTTGCGGAGCCATCCGAAAAGGTCCTACATACGTTACCCACGGATTTTGAGAAACTTCTGGAGGATTCACCGGCAAAATACCAGTTCTTGGCACTTTACTGCGAGAAGGGACCAGATAAATTTTAGGCTCCATTTCTCTAAACTGAGTCGTATATCTCACAGAGTCGGCGATTCGGTCCAAAATATTCCAGAAGAGAATCCGCTGCGGATTTTGAGCCACCGCCTCTCCCTGAAACGACTGAAATGGCAGAGAAAATTTCATGGCTGAGATTTTCTTGTCCGAAGAAGGAAACCCCTCTAAAATATCATTTCCCGTTTCCGTTTTTAGCCAGGTAAGCCACTCATGAAATGTTTTTTCCCCTTCAGGCATTACCACGGACGCTGGTTCCAAAACATCCAGAGAAATCTGTTTCTGAATTTCTTGACGAATACGTTTTACGCGCAGTTCCGTTTCGGGAGCACCCGCTTTAAGTGCTTCATCAGAAGGTAAAAGAGGTAAAATGGCAGGACCAAAATTTTTTAATGTTTCCTCCGCAGCTTGACGCACATCACTCTGAGGTGCATTCAGCTGACGGACTAAACGACGAATTTCCGTGGAATCTGGGGTATTTCCAAATACCGAAAACGCCCCAAAAAATGTCATACATATAACAATAAATATTCTAAAATTCATAAAACATCTCTTTTCTTGTAAAAAAACACAATTTTTGAATCCCCCTTTCTTGAATATTATACTCTTTTGACGTATGATTTCAAGAGATGATTTATCGATTCATTTTATACCTGATGTACAATAAATTCCGTTTCTCCGACATTTTTACTTCGCTGAAAATGCGGGCGTTCAGAACCACACATAAAACGGAAATTTAAATAAGACCTGGTATATATACTAGTTCCAATTTAAAATTTCGTTTTGTGCGGCTCTAAAAGCAGGCTTTTTCAGCGAAGCAAAAAAGCCGGGGAAGCGAAATTTTATAATGTATCGGGTATATTAAATATTATTTTAAAAAATTACTGGACTTTACGCTGATGAACATACGCCAATTTTTAGACCATTACGGTATTTCAGAAAATCCTTTTTCTGACGAAGAAGCCTCCACGGATCCAATTTTTAAGGGATACGGAATCGACCATGCATTTCATCCTGAGTGGGATAAAATTTATGGAACGCCAGCAGAACCCACGACTTCTGTGGTTTTCGGAGAGAAAGGTTCAGGAAAAACGGCTCTCCGCCTTCAGATGACACGGCGTTTAACAGAATATAACGGAAATCATCCAGATTCTCGAGTTTTCGTCATTCCATATGATGATTTTAATCCATTTATTGACCGATTTCGTGAAAAACAGAGCTGGTTTTGGAGGCGAAACATCCAAAAAACGCTCCAGCAGTGGAAAGTATGGGATCATATAGACGCCATTCTCTCCCTGGGTGTCACACAGTTAATTGACCGTCTGTTAAAAGTGGAATCTTCACATCTGCCTGCCGTTCCTGGAATGGAAGAGCTTTCGGTGGATAAATTTTCACCTGCTCAAAAACGTGATTTATTACTGCTGGCCATGTATTATGACCAGACTTCTGGAGAAGATCGTTATCACCGCTGGGAAAAACTGCGTAAATTAATAAAATATGGAAATTTTACCTCCCATATTCCTCCAGTCGCCGCCATAATATGGACTGTTTTCGCACTTTTTCTCCCCATTTTATGTGCAGCACTCGGAATCGGCGGAAACCAGTTCGGGTTTTACCTTCATTCCATTTACTGGCTTTTTGTTTCACTGGGACCTCTGTTTTATGGAATATATTTTGCACTGACATGGTGGAAATCAAGAAAAATTCGTCGTGGGCTGCGTACTCTGGAACAGAATCAGGGAGAATTAGCGAAAACACTTCGTTCTTTTCCTCACCGTGCTCTTTATAATCAGCCCATTCCGCTAAAAGATCGCAGTGAAGATCGTTATGAAATGCTGACAAAATTTCAGTCCATCTTAAAAACACTCGGGATGCCTGGAATAATCGTACTTCTGGACCGTGCCGATGAACCTTATCAGATAAACGGTATTCCAGAACGTATGAAAGCCTTTCTCTGGCCCATGTTAGACAATAAACTTCTAAAACACCCGGGAATCGGCTTTAAAATGCTCTTACCTGGTGAACTTTATGATTTCGTACGCCGAGAAGATGATGACTTTCGCCTCCGTGCACGTCTGGATAAACAAAATCTGGTTACCTCTTTCGACTGGACAGGTCAGGCCCTGTATGATCTGGCTAACATACGTATTCATGGCAGTATTTCTCCTGCGCATTTATCGGAAATGGGAGAAAATCTTCCTCGCCTGGAAGATCTTTTTGAGAATTCCATTACCCGAGATTACCTGATCCATGCTTTTCAGAGCTTAAAAGTTCCTAGACGTTTATTTAAATTTTTATATCAAAATATGATAACTCATACAAAAATGTATACAGACAGTAATCCAAAATGGACCATTTCCCAAGAAACATTTTTAAGTGTCATGAAAGACATGCAAAAAATAGAATAATTATACCCGGTACACTATAAATTTCCGCTTCCGCGGCATTCTGTTTCGCTGAAAATGCCCGCTTTAAGAGCCGAACAAAACGGAAATTTAAAGTGAAACCAGTATGCACCGTGATATTCCTAAAAAATAAATATTTCATGGTATACCGGGAAACAGACGGCAAGAATCCTTTCTTTCCTGTTTCCCCCAAATAAACATTTTATACTCCGCAGGATTCCCCCTTCTCTGCTTCCTTACTTTTTTACTTCCAGCATTCTCCGCAGCGCAGTCCTGGCATCTTCTGCGATTTCGGCTGGCACCTTCACCACATTTATCGGATTCCCTGTTTCTAAAGAATCCAGAACGTTACAGAGCTGTGAAAGCGTATTACGCAGCATATCCTGACAAAAATGCTCCTTCCCCAGATGTAAAATATTTCGGTCTGGATATTCTCTCTTCAGTCGGTTTACTAAAGTAGCCTCGGTACCGATCATTAAATTTTCTCCTGGCATACTATTTTTAACCACACGAATCAGTTCTGTCGTGGATCCAGAAATATCACTCTGTGAAACCACTTCCTGAGGACATTCTGGATGAACCATTATCTTTCCCAAAAAACTTTCCTTTAATGGCTCCATTTCATGGTGAATCGGACAGTAACCATTCCAGAGAATTACTTTTGACCGACGAATTTTCTCTAAAACAGATGGTGACGTCCACGTTTCCTCATTCCAGAGACAGATTTCCTCTGGTAAAACTCCCATTTTTAATGCAGTATTCCGACCAAGATTCTGATCGGGCAAGAAAAAAACACGATTTTTCTGAGAAAACGCCCATTTTAACACAGATTCAGCATTCGCGGAGGTACAGACCGTTCCTCCGTGACGCCCACAAAAGGCTTTCACCGACGCAGAACTATTCACATACGTTACCGGCAGAAACTCTGCTTCCACGTCCAGCGCCTGCCCAAAAACTGCCCATGCCGCCTCCACATCCTCTATTTTCGCCATATCGGCCATGGGACATCCCGCCGCCACATCCAAAAGCATCACAGGAACCTGTTTTCCCCCACGGCTTTTTATTTTTTCAGGAGAATTTTCAAGAATATCCGCGGTTTCGGCCATAAAATGGACACCACAAAAAATAACAGCTTCTGCGCTGGAATCTGACTCAGCATACTGGCTAAGCGCGAGACTGTCCCCCTGAACATCCGTCAGCTGAAACACTTCGTCCGGCACATAATAATGCCCTAAAATCAAGAGTTTTTTTCCCCATTTTTGACGTATTTCATTTATATGCTGAATCAGTTCATCATTCATCTCAGTTTCCTTATAACCCATTAATTTAAATTTTTCCATATACAGATTTTTTATAAATTTCTATTTTTTTATACTGCTTTCCATTTAAATTTCCATTTTGTGCGGCTCTGAAAACATGCATTTTCAGCGAAACGAAAATGCCGGTGAAGCGGAAATTTATAGTGCATCGGGTATAAAATTCCATTTCACGCAGTTACGAAAGTCAGCATTTCAGCAAAACAAAAATGACAGAAAATCGGAAAATTATCGCATGCCGGCAAAATAATTACATATCGGCAAAATATCTAAAAATGGAATTTATCCCTTATCGGACAAAAACACACGGCACGCAAAATACATTCTCCACTTATACCATACACCTAATTTTCGTCAAGAGACCAAAATTCCGCAACAAAAATTATCGTGAAACCACACAGAAAATATCTTTCCGTTCTTGCCTCCTGGCTTATAATACAGTAAACTCTGTCACTGCTGAGTTACACACATCCGCGTTTTATACGCAGATACCGGAAAACGTTTCATGATACCGGGGCTTCAGTGACAGGGATTTATTTCTCGTACATCATGTGCCGATTCCACTTTAATTTTTCATTTTACACAGGCCATATACTGGTTCCACTTTAAATTTCCGTTTTGTGTGGCTCTGAAAACCGGCATTTTCAGCGAGCAAAATGCTGGAGAATCGGAATTTTATAGTGTATCGGGTATAAAAGTGATATTTCATACATCCCGAAAAACAAAATTTTATAACACATCAGATTAAATTATACGTTTCATGCCATTTTACATTTTCGTGTTATTCATTTAAATGTCAGTAAAAAATGCGTGGAATCATATGTTTCCCCAAAAATCAGAGCATAACAGAAGGAAGCACGACCTGCCGTCATACTTATTATTTTGTGTCTGCCGACACATGTTACTCCGACCACTTATTCGGCCGGTTCTGTATCACGGCAGGTCTTTTTTTATACTCAGCGCATTTTATCTCCGACGCACTAAATTTTAGCTTCTCCGACATCTTTTGTTTCGCTGAAAATACCTGCTTTCAGAACACACAAAACAAGAATTTTATGTAAAATCAGCCATATTCAGTCTGAACATTAAAATTTCATCCCACGTTATTTTACCAAAACGTTAATATTTCATCTCGCATCCACTGTGCTTCTGCTTTCGTTAATCCTCCAATTTCCGTTACTGTCTGATCTTTTTCACGATAAAACGCCAGCACATAAGTCGGCAGCCGTCCATTCATCCTTCCTTTCGCCGGAGAATAAATCATATCCATTTCGTAATCATCAAAAATCACCATTTCTTTAATACGATTTTTCTTAATCGTACCTTCACGCGGATAACCCCAGAGAGATTCTCCCCAGCAGAACATGTCTTCTTTAATTCCGAAATACTGCCACCGGCTGTACCGCGCCATGCGGCGATAAATTCCCACAAAAAAACTCGCCAGAGCAAGAAACACCAAAATACTTATCCCTCCTGCGAAGACAAAATATACCAGAGCCAGCATTTCTGGTTTTATTTCCATTACCTGCATAAGAAAGAATAGTGCCAGCCGTGCCACACCCACAAAAATCGCCATCAGCAGTAATGCCGTAAAGAACCTTACCATGCTCACCATTTTTTTTCCACCATACCAAAAAACCAGCGCGCCTGGTTTCCGTGTCACTCCCCATCTGGTTTTAGGCGCAGAAACACTTTTTCTTTCCTTCATTCCGCTTTCTTTAAACAGGGTAACTTCTGGATCTCCCTTTAACAGTTCAAGAATTTCATTATCAGAACGTCCTTTCACGGAAAATCCCTTTAAACTGGCAAGAAGCCGATTCGCGTCATTCACCAGCTGTACCTGCCCTGCATTCCAGTCTCCTGAAAATCCAGCATACCGAGACATTTTTTCCTGCATAATCACCGGTTCAGAAGTGGTACGCAGAACAAAACACTTCCATTCTTTTCTCCAGAACGACGCACGAACAGGATTCAGCACAAAAAATCTTGTTTCGCCAAGAGAAACAAAACGCCGGCGTAATGTGACGATCATCCTAAATCGGTAAGTAAACCCCGACGCATCCAGGCGGAACGATTCTTCCTTAAAAAAAGAATAAATCGTAAAAATTACTCCCCAAAAAACGAGTCCTCCAAAATAAAGACCCAGCAAAACATATCCGTCCTGATTCTGAAAATATTTTTCTGGCCAAAAGATAAAAAGAAAAAGTCCAAAAATCACTGCAAGAATCATAAAAATCACAAAAAATACTGCATTTCTTACAGGCATTTTCTGATTAAAACGAATGATTTTTCCTGCTTCCATTTCACTGAAGTCTCCCATTTCCTTCTCCACTTTTTCCCAGAAATTTCTGCCAAATTTTCATTTCACACCCTACTATTTTTGTTGTTTTGGATCCAGCGCATCCCGTAACCCATCACCTAAAAAATTCAGCGCAAAAAGCGTCAGCGCCAGCGCCATACTGGGATATACCACCAGCCACCAGTCGATATTCACTGGCGTAATCACATCCAGACCATCCCTGGTGAGCATTCCCCATGAAATATCCGGCGGCTCCACCCCTAAACCTATAAAAGACAAAAATGCCTCAAAAAGCATCACATTCGGAATCGTCAGCGTTAAATAAATCACCGCCACACTCATTAAATTCGGCACTAAATGATGAAAAATAATGCGTAACGGACCGGCTCCCACCACCCGGGCCGCCTCAATAAACTGCTCATTTTTTAGAGACATTACCTGCCCACGCACCACTCGAGCCATGGTCAGCCAGTAAATCGCCCCGACAACAAAAAAGAATACCGTCACTCGATTAATCCCCCAGCTGGAAAGTATTTCACGAAACTCTTTTGCGTCCAGCACGGTAATCAGGAAAATCACGATAAAGAAAAAAGGAATGGAATATAACACATCCACAGCTCTCATCATCAAATTATCGACTTTCCCTCCACAGTAACCACTTATCGCACCATACGTAATCCCGATAAAAAGTGAAACGATCGTCGCCACCAGACCCACGACCAAGGAAAATCGAGATCCCCAAAAAATTCGAGAAAGTACATCCCTGCCTAATTTATCCGTACCACAGAGAGAATTCAGAGACCACCGACCAAAAATTTTCACGCGCGCCTGCAGCATAAAATGACTCACAGGCCCCAGTCTGCCGAAACCTTCTTCCAGTGGATCATGCAGCGGATCCACGCCCGGATCTCCCGGTATCTTCAGCGATTCATAAAAAAGCGGACTCATACAACAAGACATTTTTTGCCGTGACGTATCCACCTGACGCGGTGCCTGTAACGGAAGAAACGGTGTGAAAAAAGAAAGAAACGCCACCATCCCCAAAAAAATCATCGCCAGAAATGCCGCGCGATTCTTCTTTAAACGCCGCCATGCATCCTGACGCAAAGAAACACCACGAATATTTTTCGCCTCCTCAATTAATTCTTCATAACGTTTCAGATCTTCTGCCATTTTTGTCCCTAACACATAACGATACATTTCGCTTTTATTTATGTATACCGATTCTACTTAAATTTCCGTCCTGTACAGCTTTAAAACAGACTTTTTACAAAAATATCGGAAATGTGGAATTTTATAGTACTCCGAGTATAAATTGTATTATATCATTCTCCCTATTTTCCGCAACCATCCTTCTTTTCTCAAAAAAAACGTTTTTTTACCTGAACTTTCCATTTACCCTGGATCTTCTTTCAATTTCCGTTTCACGCAGCCATGAAAACCATGCATTTTTTCCAGCCGGCCTCCGGCTCATATATACTGGCTCCACTTTAAATTTCCGTCTCGTGCAGCTCTGAAAGCAGGTATTTTGGCGACGCAAAATGCCGGTAAAGTGAATTTTTATCGTGTATCGGGTACAAAATACCTGGGAAGCGAAATTTTATCGTACATCGGGTATAAATATCAGAAAAGTGAAAATTTATCGTACCTCGGGATAAAACATCCATGACTTTACAAAAAACACCAAAAATGGTAAACTGATATTTAATTCTGCACTTCACTTTTTGTAAATTAATTCCCCTTACACCGACTCTATCTAAATTTCCATTTTATACACCTCCGAAAGCAGACGTTTTCAGCGAAACAAAAATGCCGGAAAAGCGGAAATTTATCGTGCATCCGGTATATCGCACATCAAAAAATAACACAAAAACGAAATTTTATTATGGTTCAGAAAAAAATTTTTCACACACGTACCACCATCCGTCCTTTTTTAAACTCCCGTATGATAAAACTTTTCGCGCTGTTTTTCTTCCTCTTTCATTCTGCTGGCGTCCACGCAGAAACCATTCAGGGTGTCGTGGTAAAAGTATATGATGGAGACACCATTTCCATCATCACGCCGAACATGGAAGAATGCTGCATCCGCCTTCAGGCCGTGGACGCTCCCGAAAAAGATCAGCCAGGGTACCGTGAAGCACAAATATTCCTAGCAAAACTTTTACACGGCCAGACCGTCCACTGTGTAATCGATAAACTGGATAAGTTTAACCGTACCGTGGGGCGTCTGTATCTCGGTGAAACTGATGTCGAATACCGCCTTATTCGTGCTGGAATGGCCTGGCATTATGAATATTATAATCAGGAAGAAAAACTCGCACAGGCTCAAAAAAAAGCACAGGCTCAAAAAATCGGTATCTGGAAACAAAAAAATCCCATTCCTCCATACCAGTGGAGAAAAATGCAAGAAGAAAAATTACTGCCTGAAATACAAAATTTTAGAAACACACCCTAAAACTCTGGCTTAATTTCTTACCTTATAATATATCGTTTCCATAAAAACGTCACCTTTATGAAATCATAAAACCACGTATTTTATGCCATCTTCTTTTTGTATATCCGATACACCTATTATACCCGATGACTATAAAATTCTGCCTCTCCAGCATTTTTGCTTCGCTGAAAACGTCTGCTTTCAGAGCCTCACAAAACGGAAATTTTAAGTAGGAGCAGAAGGTATATTTTCGGCTTCTCTATTCTCATTCTCCGTTTTCTGTAATTTTATTACGGTCACCATTTTTCATATTTTCTGTCACCAGAACATGTCCGCCACTCCCACCGTCAGCAGCAGCAGACTCACCACCGCATTTACATGAAAAAATGCCTGATTTACTTTTACCGGATCCCGTGGATTCACCATCCAGTGCTCGTATATCAGCAGGAGGATCACCACGAAAACACCTCCCGTCCACAGACATCCGAATGGCGGAAAAATTACAGATAAAACCAGAAGAGGAAACGGCACTAAAAAATGACAGACAGCCGCCCACCGAAGGGCATTCCGTGTCCCCAGCCAGCCTGGAATGCTAAATACACCCTGCCGACGATCAAAATCCGTATCCAGGCATGCATAAATTATATCAAAACCTGACACCCAAAACAGAACTGCCGTGGAAAGTAAAATCGGAGCCAGTTCTTGCATCCCAAGAATCATACCCTCACCCGCCAGAAGTGCCGTACCCGCCCGAATCAAAATTTCTCCGCGAATCGCCACCCAGGCCGCCAGCGGCGCCAGCATCAGAGACACACCCAAAAAAAAGTGCACAAAATGGGTGTAACGTTTCATAAAACTATACAAAAATAAAAATCCCAGCACCGGCACCGAAAATACCAGCGGAAGAGGATTTCTCGGCAAAAACAGACAGGTCGCGACAATAAATCCCAGTGAAAAAATACCCGTAAAAAATATCACCGACTTCACTTTCAGCGTTCCCGCCGGAAGATGACGATTCGCCGTCCGAGAATTTTTTGCGTCAATTTCCCGATCCACCAGCCGATTAAATCCCATCGCCGCGCTGCGTGCCGTTATCATCGCCAGCAAAATCCCGATTAAATCCAGCATACGAAACGGAAGTACCCATTCTTCCTGACTCCCTGAACCTCCCATTCCCGGATATGCGTTCAGATACCATGCCATACAGGCCGCCAGCAGAGCGAACGGTAACGCGAATAACGTATGACTGAATCGGATCATCTCCAGATATAACCGAATTCGCGAAAAAATTTTTTCTTCATTCATACGACACCTGCTGTTTTATACGGCTTTCTCTTTAAACTTAAGTTTTTTGTAATCTCCAAGACAAGATTTTCAGACATCACAAAATGTCAGAAAAGCAAAAATCACAGCGCAAAAATAATAGACATCACCCTACACACCAGCCACATATATTCTGATTCTCGATTTCACATTTTCATATCTCAAAACATCTTTCCATACACCAGAACACTCTTACTCCTGCTGTGTTTTTTTCTGCATCTCCTTAATTTTCCGGTATAATGTCCTTTCACTGATTCCCAGCATTCGGGCAGCTTCCTCACGATTTCCACCGGTAAACGCGAGTGTTTCTGTAATAAAAAGCCTTTCGATTTCCTCCAGCGGCTGTCCGACCAGCGAAGTAAGTGCTTCTGAGGCATCCGAAAAGGAAACCGCAGATTTTGAAGATACGTTTTCAGAAGCATCCGTCGAAAGTGTGGAACCCGATGAATCTTCCTCCGAAACACTCGCCGTTCGACCAGCCTGAACAGAATACGCCACAGCACCGGCTGGAACATATGATTCCAGCTCTTCCGGTAAATCGTCGATATCCAGTAATGCATCATAATCCACCACGATCATACTTTCGATAACATTTCGCAGTTCACGAACATTTCCCGGCCAATCATACGCGAGAAAAGTACGCCGCGCAGCCGCACTCATACCTCGAAGCGTTTTCCCATGTTTTTTCGCAAAAAAACGCATAAAATAATCCATTAAAACAGGTATATCTCCCGTCCTCTCCTTTAATGCCGGCAGACGCACAGAAATCACCTTCAGACGGTGGTATAAATCACTGCGAAATGTCCCCTCATGTACCGCGGCGGCTAAATCCCGATTCGTGGCCGACAAAAGTCGAACATTCACTTTAATGGGAAGATTTGACCCCACACGCGTAATCTCGCCTTCTTCTAAAACACGCAGTAATTTAATCTGCGTCGGCATGGGCATATCCCCGACTTCATCCAAAAAAAGGGTGCCGCCCGATGCGTATTCAAATTTTCCGAGACGATCACTGGTCGCATCCGTAAACGCTCCTTTTACGTGCCCAAAAAGTTCACTTTCCAAAATATTTTCGCTTAACGCCGCACAATTTAACCCCACAAAAGGTTTATTCTTCCTCGGACTGTTCTGGTGAATGGCCTGCGCGACCAGCTCTTTTCCCGTGCCAGTCGGCCCCTGAATAAGTACCGTGGCATTCGTCGGCGAAATCCGCCGGAGCCTTTCGACCAGTCCGATCATCTGTGGACTTTCTCCGACCAGTGTTTCAAAACCAAATTTTTCATCCAGACGTGTATGTAAATCCGTATTCTCCCGACGTAAACGAATCGCATCCGCTGCTTTTTGTGCGACTGCCCGCAGCTGTGATAAATCCAGCGGCTTTAATAAATAATTAAACGCTCCCTGCTGCATGGCCGTCACCGCAGAGGGCACACTTCCATGACCTGTCATCAGGATCACCTCCGCTTCCGGAAGGGTTTCCGATGCATGGGACAAAACGCCAAAACCATCCACTCCATCCATCACCAGATCCGTAAAAATAATGTCGTATATTTCAGATTCCATCTTCTGAACCGCTTTCTCTCCGGAAGTAGCGACATCCGTGGTATATCCCACTCGGGATAACGCCGTGGCCACAATTTCCGCATGAGGACGTTCATTATCCACCACAAGAATACGTATAAATGCGTTAAGTGTATGATTTTCCGACATGTACGGCCTTTTTATGTTATACTGGTTCTACTTAATTTTCTTCTCTCGCGGTTCTATACTAATTTCACTTTAAATTTCCGTTTCGTGCGGCTCTGAAAGCGGCATTTTCACCGAAGCAAAATACCGAGAAAGCAGAAATTTATAGTGTATCGGGTATAAAAGCTGGCATTTTCAGCGATCAAAAATACCAGAAAAATGGAAATTTTATCGTACAGCAGGTAAAAATATCAGATTCCACCTGAAATTTTTTTTTTCGCCCGGCCTCAGAATCCGCCACAGCTACAAAATCTGGGTTTTCAGAAAAAACAAAAATCCCAGCTTCCTCCTCTAAAAAAATTTCAGAAACACAGAATCAGAATTATATCATGTACAATAAATCTCCCTGTTTTCGTAAAAAATTTCCTTATAATACATATTATTATATTCAAAACTTTTCACAAGGGACGGTGCCCTGTCTTGTGAAGAGAATTCTTGTCTATTATAATTAATATGATTTCCTTAAACTTAAGTTTTTGTACATCAAAAAAATTTTTACACGTCTTTAATCTTCCTTCACACTTCAGTTTTATCCAATTCACTATATACTGGTTCCAATTTAAAATTTCGTTTTGTGCGGCTCTGATGCAGGCATTTTCAGCGAAGCAAAAATGCCGGTGAAGCGGAATTTTATAGTGCATCGGGTATAAAATATACCGATTTCCCATTAAATTTCCGTTTTGTGCGGCTCTGAAAACAGGCAGGCATTTTTAACGAAGCAAAAATATCGGAAAAATGGAAATTTATCGTGCACCGAGTATAAATTTAATGAATACATGAATTAAATTTATTGTATTTTCAATTTAAAATTAAATATTTTTATCCCGAAAGGTTTTTCTTATGAAAAAAATTTTTTTTCTGTCTTTATTTTGGAGCATAACTTTTTTCTGCATGACGCCATTTCTTGCCGCAGAAAACGTAAAAGTTAATCACTCGCCAGATTCAAAAACTGCTCAAAAACCAAACATTATTTATTTTATCGCCGATGATCTCGGAAAATATGAGCTGGGCTGTTACGGTCAGGAAAAAATCAAAACTCCAAATATCGATTCTCTTGCCGCCGACGGTATTTTATTCACCCAGCATTACTCTGGTTCTCCTGTCTGTGCTCCTTCTCGCTGCGTGCTGATGACGGGTAAGCATTCCGGACATGCCGTCATACGAGATAATCACGAAATTCAGCCTGAGGGCCAGCGGCCGATTCCAGAAGACAGCATCACGCTGGCAAAAATCCTGAAAGCTCAGGGTTACGCCACCGGGGCTTTCGGAAAATGGGGCCTGGGTTTCGTCGGTTCTTCCGGTGACCCGAATAAACAGGGTTTTGACGTCTTTTATGGATATAATTGCCAGCGTGTGGCGCACAATTATTTCCCAAAATACCTCTGGAAAAATGACCAAAAAGTCCCGCTGGAAGGAAATGACGCCAAATTAACAGGAAAACAGTATTCTCATGACATTATCATGGAGGAAGCGAAAAACTTCATTCGTGAAAATAAAAATCAGCCATTCTTCCTTTATGTCCCCTTCACGATTCCTCATGTCGCGCTCCAAACTCCCGAAAATGACCCACTTCTCAAAGAATATCAGAGCCAGGGATGGAATGACCCCCCTTATACCGGCGGAAAGGGATACCTCCCCCACCCCACTCCGCGTGCTGCTTACGCCGCGATGGTTACTCGCATGGACCGTAGTGTCGGAGAGGTTCTCGCCCTGCTGGAGGAATTAGGCCTGAGCGAAAACACGCTGGTAATCTTTACTTCTGATAACGGCCCCACTTTTAACGGCGGTTCCGATTCCACCTTTTTCTGTAGTGCAAAAAATCTCCGCGGCCTAAAAGGAGATGTTTTTGAGGGCGGAATCTCCGTTCCGCTGGTGATGAAATGGAAGGGAAAAATCGCACCAGGAAGAACCTCAAACACCCTCAGTGCCTTTTATGACATGATGCCGACTTTTGCAGAAATGACCGGCGCAGAACTTCCTCCTGGAACGACAGACGGTATCAGTCTTTTACCCACCATTTTGGATTCTGGCTCTCAGCAAAAACATGAATTTTTAATTTGGGACTTTCCTGGTTTCGGTGGCCAGCAGGCCGTTCGTTTCGGTGACTGGAAAGCGGTACGTCGGGGCTTAAACCATAATCCTCACGCTCCGATTCAGCTCTTTAATCTGAAAGAGGATCCCAGTGAAAAGAAAAACGTCGCGGCAGAACATCCTGAAATCGTAAAAGAGGCGGACGCTCTACTAAAACGAGAAATTATTCCCTTAAAGTAATTTTTCATTCTCCGCCCTTTATACTGGTTCCACCTTAAATTTCAGTTTTTTGCGGCTCTGAAAGCAGGTATTTTCTGCGAAGCAAAATGCCGCAGACGTGAAAATATATTAGTGTATCGGGATAAACCCCTCACCTCCAGTCTGCGCTGTGCACACCATCAGACCTCATAACCTGAACCACAAAACTCCACCTTAAAAAAACTTCCCGAAAATAGCGTCAGGAATTTTACACATCCCTCACGTGAAATCACAGAAGAGAGAATATTTCATCAAAATATCCGTGTGTTTTTTGTGGTTCTGAACGCAGGCATTTTTATACCTGATACACTAAATTTTCGCTTCTCCTGTCTGCCGACAGGCAGGCCGGCATTTTAAGCTTCCCTGTCAGCAGCAGACTTCACTGAAAATGCCTGCTTTCAGAACCGCATAAAACGGAAATTGAAAGTGGAAACAGCATAACGAAGCAAAAATGCCTGGAACGCAGAAATTTATAGCACATCAGATATAACATGCCTGCCAGCAGACAGAAAAAACAAAAATTTATAGTGCATCAGATATAATATGTCTCAGAGCCCCATGGAGAACGAGAATATGAAAAATCACACGACAAAAATTACATGGAGATTTTTTTTCCTCTTCATCACAAGCATAATGCTGGGAAGTCACACCACCCACGCGATAACGCAAAACGAAGAGAAAACGATTTCTCCTATTACCGCAGGAAAAGAGCCTGGGGAACGAATGATAAAAATCATTAATGGTGTGGAATACGCCTTCCGCTGGTGCCCCCCAGGTGAATTCATCATGGGAAGTTCCAAAACAGAAGAGGGAAGACATGACAACGAAAAATCGCACCGTGTCACGATCACGAAAGGGTTTTGGATCCTCGAAACCGAAGTAACGCAGGAAATGTGGCAGAATATCATCACAAGGAATCCAAGTTTTCATATAGGTTCACATCTTCCCGTGGAATCCGTTACCTGGGAAAACTGTCAGCATTTTTTACTGATATTACGTCAGTATGATCTAAACGCCCAACTTCCCACCGAAGCACAGTGGGAATATGCTTGCCGCGCGGGCACGACGACGCCCTTTTCTTTTGGAAACACGCTTAACGGCGACAAAGCAAATTGTGACGGTAATTTCCCATATGGCACCAGCACAAAAGGAGATTATCTCAAAAAAACCACCTCCGTGAAAAGTTACTTCCCGAACGCCTGGGGGATTTTCGACATGCATGGAAACGTCCGGGAATGGTGCGCAGACTGGTACAACAAAAATTATTATTTTCTGTCATCATCCACTGACCCCACGGGCCCCTCTTCAGGCACAGCGCGCGTAGTTCGTGGCGGCAGCTGGAGCATCGACGCAAAACACTGCCGTTCCGCAGACCGAAACTACATTTCACCAGAACTCTGCTACTATAATTTAGGCTTCCGATTCATTCTCAGCCTGGAACCCATTTCCACCCAAATTCCTTTCCAAAATGTTTCTACTTCTGAAAAAAGAGAGCCCGGTGAACGAATGGTAAAAACCATTAATGGTGTGGAATATGCCTTCCGCTGGTGCCCTCCAGGAAGTTTCATGATGGGAAGTCCGCACAAAGAAAAAGGAAGATTTGACGACGAAATCTGGCACATGGTAACGCTGACGAAAGGTTTCTGGATACTCGAAACCGAAGTAACGCAGGAAATGTGGGAAAACATTATGAAAAAACCTCAAAGTAAACAAGGTAAGTTTTCCGTCAGTGGAATCGGTCCTAAGCATCCTGTATATAATGTCAGCTGGAACGACTGCCAGGAATTTTGCTACAAACTACATTCTCTTGGCCTGAAAGTCCAACTTCCGACCGAGGCACAGTGGGAATATGCTTGCCGCGCGGGCACGACCACAAGCCTTAACAGCGGAAAGAATATCACAAGCATCGGGAGTCCCTGTGCCCATCTTGATGAAGTCGGCTGGTATAAAAATAATTCAGAATATATAGTACTGCCTGTGGCTCAGAAAAAACCGAACGCCTGGGGTTTATACGACATGCACGGTAACGCTCGAGAATGGTGCCAAGACATATATAAAAGTTATCCTACTCAGCATATCTACGATCCGATTAACGATTCGAGTGAAACGACACTCCTCGTAAGACCACATCCACTCTCAAGACCACATCCACAACTCTCTCCAGAGCGAGTCATTCGTGGCGGCAGCTGTGGAAACTTCGTGCACTTTTGCCGATCCGCGACTCGGAGCAAAAGAACTCCAGACACACAAGACTGGTCTTACGGATTTCGAGTCATACTCTTTACTTCTCCGTGAAGCAAGAATGCTGGAAACGCGGAAATTTATAGTACATCATGTAAAAAATAATTTAAAATTTTAATGAACTTTTTTATTAAACAGAGGAAACTGAAAATGATAAAAATGAACCGTCACGATTTTTTGAAAAGTACACTTCTGGGTGGAGTGGCTGCTGTTTTAGGAGGAGAGGAGCTTCAGGCACAGTCTCCTGCACCATGTGATATGGCTGCCGTTTTAGGTGGTGCACCAGACGAAATGTTAAAAAAAGCCCTGGAAATGATGGGCGGTATTAGTCGATTCGTCAAAAAAGGCCAGAAAGTTACGATTAAACCGAATATCGCATGGAACCGTACGCCGGAACGTGCGGGAAACACGAATCCCCTTTTAGTCGCGGAGCTGGTGCGGCTGTGTATTCAGGCGGGCGCAAGCAGTGTAACGGTATTTGACCATACTTGTGATGAATGGCGCCGGTGTTACGAAACCAGCGGTGTGGAGGAAGCCGCGCGAAAAGCCGGCGCAAAAGTCGTCTCCGGAAATGACGAACGTCTTTATCGGGAAGTGGCCATACCTGGCGGAAAAGTCTTAAAAAGAGCGAAAATTCATGAAGCGATTCTTGACAGTGACGTCTGGTTTAACGTGCCCGTCCTGAAACATCACGGTGGTGCGCAGCTTACCATTTCCATGAAAAATTATATGGGCCTGGTCTGGGACCGCCGATTTTTCCACCGAAACGATTTACAGCAGTGTATCGCGGACATATGCCTTCTGAAACCACGCCCTGCTTTAAATATCGTGGATGCGTATCGAGTTCTGAAGGATCACGGCCCTCAGGGACGCAGTGATGCAGATGTCGTTTTGGCAAAAGGCCTTTTTGTTTCGCCGGATATTATCGCCGTGGATACTGCCGCACTAAGATTTTTTAACCAGATACGAAAAATGTCTCTGGAGTCCGTCACTCACATCACGAACGGTGAATTACTGGGACTGGGCACAACGGATCTGAAAAAAGTAAAAATTCTTCGTGAAAAAATGAGTGAAACATGATATTACGCATTTTACGTCGTCTGATGGCGATCTGTATTTTTGGCTCACTGACGTTTTTTTTCTTAGACGCCGCAGAAATTCTGCCCGCCTGCGTCAGTTATTTAGCGAAAATCCAGCTGGTGCCCGCATTTCTTGCGCACCGCTGGATCATCGTGGTATTTCTTGTCTTCATGACTTTTTTTCTTGGCCGCTTTTACTGTTCCACGATCTGTCCTCTAGGAATTTTACAAGATATAATCGCTCGGGCAGGACGTTTTTTCTCACGAAAACGTAAGTATACATTTTCCCCAGCCAAAAATCGTCTTCGCTGGGCCGTGGTTCTGATGACCGGCATTTTCATCGCCTGTGGCTTTTCGCTGGCACTTACGCTGCTGGATCCATATTCCATTTTTGGCCGCACGGCGACGAATGTCTTTCGCCCCGTTTATCTGAGCGTGAATAATCTGCTGTCATATTTTGACACCCAGAGCCGCGTTTTCCCTTACGTAAACCCCGCCGTACTTTCGCTGGAAGCATTTTTCTTTGCCTTTTTCGTCCTGCTGGGAATCGGCATCCTGGCTTACCGAAATGGCCGTACATACTGTAACACCATTTGTCCGCTGGGCACGATTCTAGGATTTCTCGCCAGGTTTTCGCTTTTTAAAATCCGCCTGGCTCACGATAAATGTATCGGCTGCGGGAAATGTGCACGTCAGTGTAAATCCTCATGTATCGACATTCAACAAAAAAAGGTGGATGCCAGCCGGTGCGTTACGTGTTTTAACTGTCTGGGAATTTGTCCGACAGACGCCCTGAACTTTTCACTCTTTTCCTCGGGCACAAAACACTCTGAGACGCACCCCGACACGGATTCACGCTCCTCGGTGACTGAAAACACTCCATGCCCGCCAGACGGCATGTCGAAACGCGCTTTTCTCGTCACCCTCACCGCAGTCCTTGGCGCGGTAAAAAAAGGATTCTCCCAGCCGCTGGAAATTTTCCAGACGGGGAAACATCCTTTTACACGTTCCACACCAGTCGCTCCACCCGGCGCGGTAAGCATCACCCATTTAAAAGAGCACTGCACCGCATGCCACTTATGCGTCAGTAAATGTCCCGTTCAGATTTTGAAGCCTGCTTTCATGGAATATGGTCTGGACGGCGCGTTTATGCCGCATATGGAATTCTCACGCGGTTTCTGCACATATGACTGCACACTGTGTGGGGAAGTCTGCCCGAACGGCGCGATTCTTCCTTTAACACAAGAAGAGAAACACCGGACCCAGGTAGGGCACGTGGTCTTCTTGGAGAAAAATTGCGTCGTGACTGTCGACGGAAAAAATTGCGGTGCCTGCGCCGAACACTGTCCCACGCAGGCGGTAACCATGGTGCCGTATAAAGATTCCCTCACGATTCCAAAAATAGACCCTGAAATTTGCGTCGGCTGCGGTGGCTGTGAGTCCATCTGCCCTGTGCGTCCATATAAGGCTATTTACGTGGAAGGAAATCAGGAGCATCTTCGCCGAAAGGAATTTGAGGATCAGAAAGTGGAAATCGAAATCGACGATTTCGGCTTTTAAAAAACATTTTTATACCCGATACACTATAAATTTCCGCTCTTCCGGCATTTTGCTTCGCTAAAAATGTCTGCTTTCACAGCCGCATAAAACGGAAATTGAAAGTGAAACCAAGATAACTTTTTAAATTTTGAAAGGAAACTTATGTCACGCATTTTAACCATTCTGTTTTTAATCACATTAAGCTCCTCCGTTTTCGCGACGGAAGAAATTTTACCTTACCAGGAAATTCCGGAGAGTTATTTCCTTAAAAACACCGTAACACCGCAGGAGAATTCATCATCTCGCACCGGCATTCTGCGAACACAAAAAGAATTCGATACATTCTTTGGCCCCGCGGCAGTCATGAATCCCAATCAAAAATTTTTGCCTGAGAATTTTTTCGAGAAAAATGCGATTCTCTTTTTCGCGCAGTGGGGGAACACTCCCTGGGAATATGAAATCGTAAAAGCCACGAAAAATGGAACCGCCATCAAAATTCTTTACCGAAGAACCGGCACACCCTGTGAAACAGCGACTTTCAGTCCCTTTTTCATGCTGGGAGTTTCCAAAGAACTTTTAACACCTGATACGCGTCTAGAAGTCGTGCCCGCTCCATGACCCTCTTCACGCCACCTTTTACCCGATGTACCATACTGATTTCACATTACATTTCCATTTCCTGCGGCTCTGAACGCAGGCATTTTCAGCGAGCAAAAATGCCGGGGAAGCGGATTTTTTAGTATATCGGATTTAAAAATAACGAAAAAACTCATTTTTATCGTAAATTGAAGAAGGAGAGACACTTAAAATGGCGAATTGGTTTTATTATATAAATGATAGAAAATATGGTCCCGTTCACTCAAATTTTTTGCAAAAACTCGCCACCAGCGGCGCAATTACACCGCACACGATCGTCGAATCGGAACTCGGTCTGCGTACATATGCAAAAAATGTAGAAAGTCTGGAATTTCCTTCAGACGACCGTATCCCCGAATCACCGTCTGTTTTACAGAATCCTCCTTACCGAAAACGCGAGGTTCCCGTCTCTTCATACGCTCCACCATCTCCCATAACAAATAACATGTTTTGCCAAAGATGTGGCGCCCAAGTCATCGGAAACTTTTGTGCTCAGTGCGGATCACCGACAGGTTTAAATCATCCGCCCATTCCTGCCGATCCGTCTCTGAATCGTCATAAAGAAGTAAATATTCCTTCTTCGCTTGCCTGGTGCATTTTCACGACCATATTCTGCTGCCCCATTTTTGGTATCATCGCTATCATTTATACCATTCAGACAAACTCTAAAATCGCCTCGGGTGCTTTTCCTGAAGCGCAGAAATCGGCAAATTTAGCTCATTTCTGGGCACAACTGGCATTCTATACACCTTTCATTCTCATACTAATTTCCATCTTCGCCACCATTTTTTCATCATAATGCATTATACCACTTTCTGTAATTTTCCTTTCTCCCTGCCCAGGAAGCAACATTTTCTGCCATGTGGAAATTTACCGTAATTCGGGCTTCAAACATCAGAAAATCGAAACAAACATCCTCCCATTTACTGAAGCCTCATTCCTCAAAAGCAAAGTATGTTCTTAACGAAAAAAAAACCGTATGAATAAAATCCACCTGCTTTTCATTTTTATCCTGTCACTCATTTTCATCTTCGCCAGTATTTATTTATACCATCACGCTCCGGGAGAAGATTCATATTTACCGAAATGTCCGTTTTATCAAATCACGCGTTTTCACTGTCCCGGCTGCGGAATCACACGCGCGTATTATTCTTTTTTGCATGGGGATTATCTCATGGCCGTGCGCCATAATCCGATCGCGATTCCCATACTAATCTTGGCCACCGCATTCCTTTTCTTTCCTCGACTGGCCACCCATAATTACATTCTCATTCCCATTTTAATCACCATCATCGCTTTTTGGATCTTACGAAATTTACCCTGGCACCCGTTTACCCTATTAAGTCCTTTACCGATTTAACTCACTTTTTCCGTCTCCGGAAATGACATCACACCCATACGGTGCCTCATTCAAATTTCCATTTCCTGCGGCCACGAAAAACTCCGAAAGCACACCCTTTTTCTGAAATACTGATTCCACTTTAAATTTCCGTTTTGTGCGGTTCTGAAAGCAGGCATTTTCAGCGAAGCTAAATGCCGGTGAAGCGGAAATTTATAGTGTATCGGGTAAAAAAAATACCTGAAACGTGAATTTTCACTCTACATCCAGTACAATAATCTCCCGTCCGACACAAATTGTTACATTTTACCAAAAATTGTAATATTTTTTTCAGTATTTTCTTGTTTTTTTAATCCTTTTCATATATAATACATGTTATCCATCGGGCTATTTTTGCCATAAAATGATTTTCACTTGAATTACAGGAGTATACTATGAATAAAAACAGGTTTTTGAGAAACCTCGTGGTAATTTACGGGGGGGGGGGAGAATAAGCAAACTTACCGCCAAATACTTTTTATGCGGCGTCTGTTGTGCCGCAATCTTTGGACTTCTCTTGTCCGCGCCGAACGCTTGGGCGCAGGAGGACGTTACCCGCACTGGTGGCGACGGCGACCCTGGCGACGATGCCGGCTTCCATAGCACTGGTGCCGATGGCGACCCTGGCAGTAACGTCACGAATGTTGATATTAATTTACCAAAGGGAACGATAAGACTTACCGGTGGCGCGGGCGGCGAGGGCGGCGTCAGCACCGGTACATATGGTATGGGCGGCGCGGGCGGTAAGGGCGGTGATGTTACGGGCACCAATGCCAAGGTGGAGGATGGAACCATAACCATTACCGGTGGCGCGGGCGGCGCGGGCGGCGCCAGCACCGGTACAGTTGGTATGGGCGGTCCTGGCGGCGCGGGCGGCAGTATCGAGATTACCAATGTCGAGGCGAATGGAATAACACTTACCGGAGGTAATGGCGGTAATGGCAGCCGTGGCGGCGATGGCGATGCGGGCGATTTCGGCGTGGGCAGCGACGGCGGCAATGGCGGCGCGGGAGGTAATATCACGGTTTCCCATGCCGTGGTGAGAGGAGGAACCATAACCATTACCGGCGGTAATGGAGGCGATGGCGGCAACGGCGGCAACGGCGGCAAAT
>JAUNBR010000056.1:934-1437 GCA_030527015.1 Planctomycetia bacterium | reverse complement strand
CGGCGATGTTTCCTTTACAGGCACGACCGTAAATGTCACAAGCATTTCCTTAACTAGCGGTAATCTCGGTCACAATGGCGTCAATGGCATCCGTAGCGGCTATAACGCCGGCGGTGCGGGCGGCGAAGGCGGCGACGGCGGCGCGGTGACATTTTCAGCAACCACCTCCCTGACCACGGGCAATATCTCTCTGACCCAAAACGACGGCGCACTGACTTTTTCCGTCGCGAATCTCATCTGGAACGGAGCCGGTGCTTTCACGGTGACAGACAATTTGGTGGAAGGCACGGACAGCGTTTCCATCGGCTCACTCACTCTCGACGGCGGCACGGTGAACGGCAGTAATTTCGCCAACCTGATGGGCACATCCACGGGTTCCATCACCCTCGGCGAAGGCGGCGGAACTTTTAACACCGCCGACGGCGACCAAACCGTGAGCCGTAACCTTACCGGCGCGGGCAGTCTGACCAAAACCGGCCTCGGCACCCTGACGCTTTCCGGCA
>JAUNBR010000056.1:0-834 GCA_030527015.1 Planctomycetia bacterium | reverse complement strand
TTACGACAAGTTCGGTCGTGGACGTGGCCAACGAAACCACGCTGCAGATGCAGAACCTCACCGGCGCGGGCAGTCTGACCAAAACCGGCCTCGGCACCCTGACGCTTTCCGGCACAAACGATTATGCCGGCGGCACGACGGTCTCGGGCGGCATTTTGAGCATTTCTTCCGACGAGAATCTCGGCGCATCCACCGGCGCTTTAACGCTTTCCGGCGGCACGCTGAAAACCACGGCGGATGTGGTTTTGGGCACTCGGCCCGTCACGTTTACGACAAGTTCGGTCGTGGACGTGGCCAACGAAACCACGCTGCAGATGCAGAATCTCACCGGCGCGGCGGATCAGACGCTCACCAAAAACGGCGCGGGCCGTCTCGACATTTCCGGCACCCTCTCCGTGGGTAACCTGACCATCCAGGCGGGCACCTTTTCGCCGGGAAACTCCATCGGCACCACGACGCTGAGCGCCGGGAACTTTTCCTTGGCCGAGAATGCCACGTTACTTTTTGAAATGGGAACTTTCGGTGACACCTTCACGGTGGACACCCTCAGCGTTACCGGGGAGATTTCTTTTGCCGAAGGTTCGTCGATCGCGTTTTTATTGGACGGTGCGCTGCCCGCCTCCAACGCATCCTACACGCTGGCCAGCGCGACGGAAGACATTATGTATGGCACTTTTAACTGGCGCGCCATTTTTATCGCCGCGGGAATGAATCCCGATAATTGGAGCGTAACTGCCGACACAAAACGGCTCCTCCTGAACTATCGTACCGACGTGCCTGGAAATGGCGTCCCGGAACCCTCGACGTACCTTTTATTACTTTTCGGCGGCGCCT
>JAUNBR010000122.1 GCA_030527015.1 Planctomycetia bacterium | reverse complement strand
AAATGTAAAAGTGAAATGTAAAAACGGCAGCGTAACCCCAAAATACATGTAAACGGATTTTACGAGTCACGAAAATAGAGAAAAAACGTTATTCTGTTTCATTTTTTTGTTCTAAAATTTTTATTGCACGGTCAAAAATTCCTTGGCTGAAGGCGATCGTCAGTCCATAATTTGTAATGGGGACATTCTGCTGTGCGCATTTTAATATTCTGGAAAGAATGGCTTTTCGATTCGTCATGCATCCACCACAGTGAATGACCAGCTGGTATGGACTGAGATCCTCGGGAAAATCGTGTCCCTGGACATGATGGAAGGCCAGGGAGCCGTGAACATATGTTTCCAGCCATCTGGGAATTTTTACGCGCCCGATATCTTCGCCGATCGGATGATGGGAACAGGATTCGGCGATTAAAATATGATCACCTGGCCGCAGATTTTTAATTGCTTTCGTTCCTTCTATAAGTGTGGTAATATCTCCCTTAACCTGTGCAAAAAGAACTGAAAATCCAGTTAAAAAAACATCGGGCGGAATTATCTCGGCCACCTGCTTAAAAACCTGTGAATCCGTGATTACCAGAGCAGGCTTTTCTTTTAGCTGCCGGAGCGCGATTTTTAATTCGGTTTCTCGAGTAATCATGCAGTTTTTTCCTGCGTCCAGTAAATCCCGGATGGTCTGCACCTGAGGTAAAATCAGTCGGCCTTTTGGAGCTTCTTTGTCGATCGGAATGACCAGAATGACGGTTCCGTCGGAGGGAAGCAGATCCGCGACGATCGGAGGAGAAGAAAGCCATTCTTCCGGCACGGATTCTAAAATCTTTTCTCTGAGAGTGGCCAGACCTTCCCCGGTTTTCGTGGAAATGGAAACGGAGGGAAGCTGATACTGGTGCGTAATGCATTCCACGAGAGATTTCGAAACGGGGGTAATGTCCGATTTATTAAATATGACCAGAAGGGGAACGTTTCGTCGAGAAAACTCTTGGCGAATAAGTTCTTCAAAATTTCCCCAGATATTTTCTGAAACCACGAGAATCGCCAGCTCGGTCCGATCAAAAACAGATCGCGTGCGCCGTACACGTTCTTCTCCAAGATTTCCGGCGTCATCATCTATTCCTGCGGTGTCAATAAAAAGTACGGGGCCAAGAGGTAATAATTCCATGGGTTTTTCCACTGGATCCGTGGTCGTGCCTGCGATTTCTGAAACGATCGAAACGTTCTGGCGTAAAATCGCGTTTAAAAGGCTGGACTTTCCGACATTTCTTCTTCCAAAAATGCCGATATGTAATCTCATTCCTCGTGGTGTGTTTTGTAGCGTCATATTTTTCCTTTCATTTTTGCCGGTTCAGGTTTCACACGTCATTCCATGTGTCTTAATGGACACATTACACTAAATGAGTCATGCCTGATATGCTATAAATTTCCGCAGTTCATTATTTTACTGGGTATATGGGTTCTGCATTAAAGTTCCGTTTTCTGCGGTTCTGAAAGATGTATTTTTTGTGAAGTATCCTGGTTTTCCTTAATATTTTGTTTTGTGTGGCTCGGAAAGCGCGGGCATTTTTAGCGAATAAATACCGAAAAAGGGGAATTTTATAGTGTGTCGGGTATAAATGCCGGGGAACAAAAATTTACGCAGCATCAGGGATAAAATTCTGTTTCGGAGGTTAAGGAAACTGAAACGAAAGTGGAATCAGTATACCGTATAAGGATATTCTGGGAAGGAAGGGAAGCAGTATAAAAATCAGAAATTTATACCCGATACACGATAAATTTTCGCTTTACCGACATTTTTATTCGCTGAAGATGCCGGCTTTCAGAACCGCACAAAACGGAAATTTAAAGTGGAAACAGTATATCTTATTTTCACTTTAAATTTTCGTTTAACGTGGCCGCGGAAAGCAGAGTATTTCACGCTTTACGAAATACCGAAAATAAAAAATAATAGTGCATCGGGTATAAAATGTAAAAATCAGAGAGTCTGTGGAAAATCGTTATTTGTGAATTCTGTGTTATTCGAAGAAGTGTTCTTCGTGCGTCGTAAATTCGGTCGGTGATCCAGGAAAAAGGAACCTGCGGCACCATCCCAGGAATTTCCATAAAAATAATCTCCAGGGGTGTTTATTTCCCAGGGACTGGAAATGTAATATGACTGATCCAGCGAAATAATGGCGTCTGCGACATCCGTTAATTCGGAGGTCAGTGCTTGGTGTGTCGTCGCGACGGTTCCGCCGATTCCAGTCACAAGAACCGTCATTAACATAATCCATTCGAATGTTATAAATCCACTCTCTTCTTTTAAAATTCGTTTTAGCATGGCGAAAATCCTTGGTGTAAAGTACGGTGTCACTTTAATTTTCTGTTTTATGCGTTTTTTTGCAGCAGATATTCCGTGTGTAGTGAAATGCCGAAAGCTCAAAAAATAAAGTGATTTTGTGTAAAACTTTTCCAGACACAGAGGTCATTTACCGGGGGTTAAAACATGAATGTTTCAGGTAAAGATAATCAGATCCGTGTAAAATTTCGTCATTATTTTAAATTTTATACCTGATGCACGATAAATTTTCGCGATATTTTTGCTTCGCTGAAAATGTCGGCTTTCAGAGCTGCATAAAACGGAAATTTAAACGAGAACCAGTAAAACTCTGTTTTTCTTGTTAAAGATATAACAGAAACACGAAACTTAAAATGAATCCTAAAAGACCTCTGAGACTGGAAATCAAAAAATATCATTTTCGTCTTTATTTCATTTATTACGAGAATATCCAGAAGATTACATTATCAGAAAGAAATTTAGCTTAATTCTAAATTTTTTATTTTGAAACAGTCGTCGCAAGAATTTTGCCGTACAAAATAATAAAAACAGAATGATAGTAATGGACAAAATTTCCTAAAATACCATATTAATTCTGATTTTAAGTATTTTATGTGGCGTGAAATGCCTGCTTTTCAGACGGCGCAAAATGGAAATTTAAATGAAGCCAGTCATTTCAATTTAAATTTTGATCTGGAAACCACACATTCTGAGAGTCCACAGATAAAAATTTTTTAACGATATAAAATGTACGATAAAAATGGATAATCCGATAATTCTGATTATGACGATAAGTTTAAATATACCTTATAAATTAAGGATGTCAAGGAAAATTTTCAAATTTTTTAATATTTTATGAGAGAGTATGATTATTTCGATTAATTTTTGATTTTATACTCGATACACTATAAAATTCCGTTTTCTTTGACATTTTGCTTCACTAAAAATGCCGGGCTTTTAGAGCCACACAAAAAAGAAATTTAAAAGTAAACTAAAATTAGATGGTAAAAAAATAATCAGAATGAGGAAATTTAAATGAATAAATAATGAATAATGTAATTATAAATGTAAAAAAATGGTTAAACGGTATGATTATTTCGATTATTTTAGATAAAAAAGAAAATTTCTGACAGAAATAAAAATTATTTGGGTAAAATACTTGACTTTTAACCGAAATCTGACTAGGATATATAAGTATTTTAAGCTGTGTATTTTAGTTGGAAATGTGTTTATGTTTCCAAAAAGTGAATGGAAATGATGGAACTGACATGCATCTATTAAATAAAATTTTTATTTGGCTTATTTTTATAGCACTTCTCCCTGCATTTTATTTTGGAGCGAGAACGTTAAAGGTTCATAGTGTCTGGCGGCAGTTATATAATGAACGTACTGCTGAGCTTCAAAAAGAGAAGATGGACAATTATATTATTAAGCATGGAGAAGGAGATCCTTCTGATCCGAAATCGAAACCTTCGCTGGGACGTCTGGAGACGACACTTCGCAGGTTACAGACTTTTCGTGGTCTGGCCGCCTGGTTCGACTGTCCAGTGGAAGTCGATAATTCGGGTAACGCACGCTTAGTAATTGAGGATGTGAATGAGAATGCCATTCCTCCGGGGACAAGAGTGTATGCTTTTGAGGTCACGAATGAAGAGGCGGTGGGGAAATATATGGGGATGTTTACGGTGGAGGATGTGGCACAGGGAGAAGTGGTTCTTTCTGCGGATCCTTCCAGATTTTCGTATCCGAGAATTCGAAATATGATTACGCGCAGTAATGCGAATTGGACGATTTATACGGTGATGCCCACGGATGAACATGATGTTTTTAACATTATGAATGATGAAGAACGTGAGGATTTTCTGACGAGAATGATACCGAAAGCGGATTTAGAATATTATTTGAATGACGGAAAAGTGGATTCGAAAACAGGGGAAGTTTATGAGCGTCCACTGGTGGCATATGATGTGATTTTTGAATTAAATCTTGCGGAAAATATTCTTCTGGCAGATCAGCTTGTCGTGGCGACATACGAAGAAGCGTCTCTGAGGAAGACAGCAGAGACGGCGGAGGCGTATCGGCTCTTGCGCGAAAATGAAAAGCGAGAATTGGTGCAGAAACAGACCGCCAGCCAGGAAGAAGTAAATACGATTCGAGAAGTTAATCAAAAATTATCACGAGTCGTGGATAATTATAATCGTCGTGAAACACAGTATCTGAAGGATATTCGCGCAAAAGCGATGGAAATTGTGAATCATTACCGTGCGCAGGGAGCGAAATCCACGAGTCGGACGACTCAATAAATATTATATATTAAATATTAAA